>JACCZQ010000075.1 GCA_013695905.1 Chthoniobacterales bacterium | reverse complement strand
CCGCCAAAGTTCGCGACTCGCGAAAGCTTTCGGAGTCGCCAGCACGCTGGAAGCGTGCGCTCCCCGAAATGCCGGCTCCGCGCGCGCAGCACCCGATTGTAACGATCTATCTGTTACAGAACACTAGCCTCAGACCATCGAGAGGAAGAGCAGGACCGCGAATGGACGCGAATGAACGCTAATAATATGGACCTCTTCTTCCCTTCGATTTGCGTCCATTCGCGTTTGTTCGCGGTTTGCGTCTCTCTCCCCAAACCCGTCTGACCAAGGCCGAAAACTTGTCACAAATGCACAACTTCGCTTGGTTCAGAGCAAGCTAGGTCCCGCGACACCGGCGAGGCGACACTCCTGAAACCTGGATCAGTCCACCGGCGACAAGAGTGTCGGCTCTCCGCCCAACTTTGGTCAGCTCCGTCGCGCGTGCAGCCGGCGCCATTTGCCGACCATCCGTTGCAGCCCCGCATCGAGCGGCAGCTGCTCCATTTCATCCGGCGTAAACCACCGCAGCTCCTTGCTCTCCAGGCTGGTGCAGCTCACCGCGTTTTCCGGCGCGATCAGCACGTAGCGCACGTCGTAGTGCCAATGCCGCGGCTCCACCCCGTGCGCAGGAATTTCATGCAGATCGAGATCAAACGGACGCGCCGACGCCACCAAAAGGCCGTCGATCCCGGACTCCTCCTGCGCCTCGCGGCAGGCGACGCGGAGCACATCTTCATCGCCATCGCAGTGACCACCAAACTGCAGCCAGCGGTCGAGCTTCCGGTGGTGGTGCAGCAAAGCCCGCGAGCCCTCGGCATTCACCACCAGCGCGCTGCCGGTGAAATGCGCCGGAAACGCGCTGCGCGTGAAGCATCGCTCACAGCTCTCGAGCAGCTCGATCATCTTCGCGCGCGCCGTCTGCTCAACAGCGCGTTCGGTGAGGTCGAGCGCCACCAGCTGCGCGCGAAAATCGTGCCTGTCCATCGCTCAAACTACAGCAGCCGAGCCGGAGCGCTTTTAGCATTGGAGCGCCCGCAAAGTTCGATAAACTGGAAGGCGCAGCATCCCTGCCGATCATGAAAGCGCTCGCTCTTCCCACCCACCGCAACGGCGCCGGAGTTGTCCCTGTGTTCCAGACCGTCGACCAGATTATGGTCGAGGAGCGCGCCGCCGCGTTCGGCAAACGCAGCATCAAGACCTCCGCCAAACTGGCCGGCCTCAAGCTTGCCATCTCCATGATGGACCTGACGACGCTGGAGGGAAAAGACACCCCCGGCAAAGTGGCGTTTCTCTGTCGCAAAGCGATGCAACCGGCCGATCCACGCTACGAGGTGCCACCCTGCGCCGCGGTCTGCGTTTATCCGAATCTCGTCCGCGCGGCGAAGAAGTTTCTCGGCGATTCCGGCGTCAAAGTAGCGTCCGTGGCGACCGGCTTCCCCTCTGGTTTGATGCCGCTCAAGCTGAAGCTCGAGGAAGTCCGCAGCGCCGCCCGCGACGGCGCCGATGAGATCGATATGGTGATCGATCGCGGTGTTTTCCTGGCCGGCGACTACAACCGCGTGGCGGACGAAATCGCCGCGATCAAAGAAGCCTGCGGTGAAGCGCACCTGAAAGTGATCCTCGAAACCGGCGAGCTGCAGAGCTACGATAATGTGCGCATCGCCAGCGAAATCGCGATGCGTGCCGGCGGTGATTTCATCAAGACCTCCACCGGCAAAGTTTCTCCCGCCGCCACCATGCCGGTGACGCTCGTGATGCTGGAGGCGATCCGGGATTACTTCTACGAAACCGGCATGCGCATCGGCATGAAACCAGCCGGTGGCATTCGCACCGCGAAGCAGGCGCTGGCGTATCTCGTGATGGTGAAGGAGACGCTCGGCGACGATTGGCTGACGCCGGATCTGTTCCGCTTCGGCGCCAGCACTCTCGCGAATGACGTGCTGATGCAGATCGCGAAAACGGTCGATGGCCGCTACCAGAGCGCCGATTACTTCTCGCTGCCGTAGGCGCTCGGCTTCAGCCGCGATAGACGTCGTGAGATCCGATGTCGAGCGTTACAGCTGTGTCACCCTTGAGGAGGAAGACTGCTCGGAGGTCCGCCTCAATCTCCACAGCATAGATCGTTTGACCATACCTGGCCGAGAGCTTGTGGATCTGATGCGTCCGCAATCGCGGATCGAAGGGATTCTGCCGGAAAATGCGGAAGACCTCCCGGGCGCGCTCTTGCTTCTGCAGAGGCAGCTTCGCCAGGCTACGCCAGAAACTACGCGTCGCCCGAAATCGATACTGCATCAGTCGGCGGCATACGGCTGATCCAGGGCCGTGCCGAGATCGACCAGCCGATCCTGTTCGAGATCGGCCATCGCGTCGCGGAATGACTCCGGGATCCAGGAGTCGTCATTCTCAACCACGAACTTCGCCACCTCCGCACGCTCCGCTGGCGGAAGCTCTTTGAACCGCTCGATCAATTCCGTCGCACTCACCGGCTTCAACTTAGGCTTTTGCCGGAACGGGGCAAGCTCCTCCCGCGCCTTGCTCTCTTTTCTGCGTGCACCGCTCCGCCCAGTGCGGTAAGTACCGGCTGTGGCCCGAAAGAACTCGCGCAGTCGCGTTGTTGTCGCCGTCGCTCCTGAAAAAGCTCTCGATGTTCATCGCGCCGTGCTCCCGCCGAACGAGCGGCGCCTGAACTTCGGCGGGAAATGGGAATTCGCTCCTGCTCCCGAACAGAGCGATTACATCAAGCTCAAGCCGCGCTACCAGCACTTCATCAACGGCAAATTCGTCGCCCCGCATTCGGGAAAATATTTTCCGTCGATCAACCCCGCGACCGAGCAGAAGCTGGCGGAGATCGCGGAAGGCGACGCGCACGATGTGGACCAGGCGGTGAAAGCCGCGCGTGCTGCTTACAAGAACGTCTGGGGTAAAATGTCCGGCCGCGAGCGCGGAAAGTATCTCTACCGCATTGCGCGTTTGATTCAGGAGAAATCGCGTGAGCTGGCCATCCTGGAAACGATGGACGGCGGCAAAACGATAAAAGAAAGCCGCGACGTCGATCTGCCGCTGGTGGCGGCGCATTTCTTCTACTACGCCGGCTGGGCCGACAAGCTGGCCTACGCCGGCTTCGGGCCCGACCCGCGGCCGATCGGCGTCGCCGGGCAGGTGATCCCGTG
>JACCZQ010000074.1 GCA_013695905.1 Chthoniobacterales bacterium | reverse complement strand
GAATAAAGCCCGGAGCGCAGCGCAGCGGAGCTCCGGGAAAAGTCCGGGGAGGGAGAGCGCCAAACCCCCGGAGGGGGGTGACGGAAGAGGACTGGTAAAATGGGTGGGGCTCTTGGACCTGACCGGGCGCTCAAGGGAGTGGATGGCGCAGTTCAGCCGGTGGCTGAAGCAGCGAGCAGCAACCGTCGGAACCGACTATCCTTATTGAAGTCGGTCCGAGAACGGGCACACCACCTGCGGGTCTGCGGAGGAACACCGTCGCCGAAACCGCAGTGGTTCTTCACGCTGCTGCGGCCATGTTGCAGATCGAAGCAATGTCAAATTAGCGAGGGCAGTCAGGAGGATTGTGATCAGATTGGAGCACTGTGGGGACGGCGTTTCCAGTGCCCGACCCGCGTTCCTTAGGCAGCAAGCTGGCGCCCGATTGCGCCTTGGCCTGACCGTCGTCAGTCGCGTTGATCGGGCCTCTCACATGGATGTCGGTGCGGAAATTCGTCCCGTTCCCCGCGCACCGTCACTCCTTCTCCGGCTCGATCCGCAAAACCTTGCCGTTGCTCTCGTCCGTCAGGACATAGAGGTAGCCGTCCGGCCCCTGCTTCACATCGCGGACACGATCGCCGATGGTGATCCGCTCCTGCCGGACGGGATTTCCCTCTCCGTCCAGTTCGATGCGGCGCACATCTTTGCTCACCAGGCCGCCGCTGAAAAGGCTGCCGCGCCACGCCGGAAACTTGTCGCCGGTGTAGAACGCCAGCCCGGAAGGCGCAGTCGCCGGAATCCAGACCACTTTCGGATTCACCATGCCTTCAGCGGTGTCTTTGCCGATCTCGTCGCCGCTGCGGTAGTCGCGTCCCAGCGTCACCTCCGGCCAGCCGTAGTTTTTTCCCGCTTCCACCAGGTTCACTTCGTCGCCGCCGCGCGGACCATGTTCGTTCGCCCAGATGCGACCGCTCTGCGGATCGCGGGTCAGCCCCTGGATATTCCGATGGCCGTAGCTCCAGATTTCCGGCAGCGCGTCTTTTTTGTCGGCGAACGGATTTCCTGGCGCAGGTTTGCCGTCGGCGGTGAGTCGCAAGATGGAGCCGAGGTGGCTGTTCAAGTTCTGCGCCTGTTCGCGCGCGAGCATGCCGCCGATCTCCGCAGGCGGATTGCCGCCGTCGCCGATGCTCATGAGGAGATTGCCGTCGTCGAGAAAGAGAATGCGGGAGCCGAAGTGCTGGCTGGTGTCCTTCGCCGGCTCGACGCGGAAGAGTGTCTCGATGCCGGTGACGCGCTCGCCATTGAATGTGCCGCGGACGAGGACGGTGCGGTTCTCATCTTTCGAGCCGGTGGAGAGCGTCATGTAGATGCGCGCGTTCTTTGCGTCCTGATCCTGCGGGTGCACGGCGATGTCCATGAGCGCGCCCTGGTTGTCGCTGAATACCTCCGGGAGGCCGTCCATTTCGATCTTCTCTAACTTGCCGTCGCGCACGGTGTGGAGTGTTCCTTCCTTCGCGGTGATCAAGGGCCGCCCGTCCGGCAGCCAAGTGATGCCCCACGGCTGATCGAGGTCTTCGGCGACGGTGACTTTGCGCCAGCCTTTCGCTTCCGAGGGCGTGCCGGTGGGTTCCGGTTGCGCGAGGGCGGGGGAGGTGACGATGCAGGCCGCGAGGAGGAGAGCAGTGACGGCGCGGAGGTTCAGTGCGGGATGAAACGGTGTCATATATGAACTTCGCGTTTGCCGCGCGCGTGGACGCCAAATTCGCGGTGAGCTGCACGTATTCGTGCAGGCATGGCAGGCGAGGTTCTGCGGCACCTTACGTGCGGCACGATTGACACCGCACCAGAAACGCGGTTCACAGTTACTTCGATGAGCAGAATCCTGATTGCGGATGACCAGACGGACGTGCTGGAGGCGCTGCGCATTCTGCTCAAGGGCGAAGGGCACCAGACGGACGCGGTGACTTCGCTCGCGGGTGTGACACAGGCGCTGGAGAAGCGTGATTACTCGCTGCTCCTGATGGATCTGAATTACACCCGCGACACGACTTCCGGGCAGGAAGGGCTCGACATTATTCCGAAGCTGCAGGCGCTCGACGACACGTTGCCGATCGTGGTGATGACGGCGTGGGCGACGATCGATCTCGCGGTGGAAGCGATGAAGCGCGGCGCGCGCGATTTCATCCCGAAGCCGTGGGATAACGAGCGGTTGGTCGCGGTGGTGCGGACGCAGATCGAGCTGGCTGGCGCGCTGCGCAAAGGGCGGCGGCTGGAAGCGGCGAATCAGCTGCTGCGTGGGAATATTCCGAACCTGATCGCGGAATCGCCGCGCATGCGCCCGGTGCTGGAGCTGATCTCCCGCGTGGCGCCGTCCGATGCGAATGTGCTGATCACCGGCGAGAACGGCACCGGGAAGGGTTTGGTGGCGCGGGCGCTGCATGCGCTCTCGAATCGCGCGTCGCACAGCATGATCACGGTGAACATGGGCGGCCTTTCGGAAGGTGTTTTCGAGAGCGAACTCTTCGGGCATGTGAAAGGCGCGTTCACGGATGCGAAGACGGATCGCGCCGGGCGTTTCGAGCTGGCGGATGAGAGCACGCTCTTCATGGATGAGATCGCGAACATCCCGATGAATCAGCAGGCGAAGCTGCTCCGGATGATCGAGACGGGGGAATTCGAGCGGGTCGGTTCCTCGAAGACATTGCACGCGGATGTGCGGATCGTTTCGGCGACGAATGCGAATCTGCACGAGGAAGTGGCCGCCGGCCGCTTCCGACAGGATCTGCTCTTCCGGTTGAATACGATCGAGATTCCGCTGCCGCCGCTGCGGGAACGGCGGGAAGATATCATGCTGCTGGCGAACAGCTTCCTCCGCGCGCATGCGGCGCGTTATCGGAAGTCGATCAATGCGTTTGAAGAAAAAGCGCGCGATGTGCTGATGCAGCACCCGTTCCCCGGAAATGTGCGGGAGCTGGATCACGTGATCGAACGCGCGGTGCTGATGGCGCAGGGGCAGCAGGTGAAGGTGAACGACCTCGGCCTAACGAGTGGTCGCGACGATTCCACCCGGCTGGAGGACATGAGTCTCGAGGAGGTGGAAGGTTTTCTGATCAAGAAGGCGCTGAGCCGCTTCGACGGCAACGCGCGCAAAGCCGCCGAAGCGCTGGGACTGAGCCGCAGCGCGTTTTACCGGCGGCTGCAGCAACATGGCCTCTAGCATTTTCGAATTTCGAATTTCGATTTCTAAATGACTCCGCCCCGCAAAAAGCTGCGGCATCGGCTGACCTTCGAGGGGCACATCACCTGGTTGATCATCGGCGCGGCGGCACCGGCGGCGGTCGTGGCGCTGGCGCTGCTCTGGTTCGGTGATTACACGCCGAAGGTGCAGTGGACGCTGACGCTGCTGATCGGCGGATGCGGGCTCGGGTTTATTATCAGCGCGCGCGAGCATGTCATCCGGCCGCTGCAGACGATGACCAATCTGCTCGCGGCGTTGCGGGAAGGGGATTACTCGATTCGCGCGCGCGGGGCGCGCATCGACGACGCGCTCGGTGAGGTGCTGCTGGAGATTAACTCGTTAGGCGAGACGCTTCGGACGCAACGGCTCGGCGCGTTCGAGGCGACGGCGCTGCTTCGCACGATCATGGCGGAAATCGATGTGGCGGTGTTCACGTTCGATATGGAACGGCGGCTCCGGCTGGTGAACCGCGCGGGCGAAAACCTCCTCGGCCGTTCCATTGACAAGCTGCTCAATCGCAAAGCCAGTGAGCTGAACCTCAACATCGTGCTGGAGGCGGACCAGGACGTGCCGTTAACCCTCACCTTTCCCGGCGGGACCGGGCGATGGGGTGTGCGCCGCAGCGCTTTCCGCGAACGCGGCCTGCCGCACGAGCTGGTGGTGCTCACCGATCTTAGTCGCACGCTTCGCGAGGAGGAGCGGAATGCCTGGCAGCGTATCGTGCGGGTGCTCGGTCATGAGCTGAATAATTCTCTCGCGCCGATCAAGTCGATCGCCGGCAGCCTCGAGTCGCTGCTGCGCCGTGATCCGCCGCCGCCGGATTGGCGCGATGACGCGCGGAGCGGCTTGAACGTGATCGCCACCCGCGCGGAATCGCTCAGCCGCTTCATGCAGGCCTATGCGCGACTCGCGCGTTTGCCGGCGCCGCAAAAGGAGCCGGTGAATCTCGAAGAACTCGTCCGGCGCATCGTGAGCCTGGAGACGCGGCTGCCGGCGCGGATCGCCACCAGCCCGCCAGTCACGATCCATGCCGACGCCGCGCAGCTGGAGCAGTTGCTGATCAATCTGCTGCACAACGCCGTCGATGCGTCGCTCGAGACTGGCGGCGGCGTGGTGGTCGGTTGGCGCGAAATCTCCGACTGTGTGGAGCTGTATGTGCGTGACGAGGGCCACGGCATCATGAATCCCACGAATCTCTTCGTGCCGTTCTTCACCACGAAGCCGGGCGGCTCGGGCATCGGGTTGGCGCTCAGTCGGCAGATCGCGGAAGCGCACGGGGGCACGCTGTCGCTGGCGAATCGCACCGGCGCGCGGGGTTGCGAAGCGCTGCTGCGGATTCCGGAGTAGTAAAAGCTCCAAACACCAAGTCCCTTTGCGAACCGCTTTTTGGTGTTTGGGGCTTAGAGCACGTCTAAAAACTGAGCACGGAAGAGAGAAGCATCCGCAGATTGCGCAGATTGACGCAGATTATTAGGGGAGCAGCTTCTTCCCATCTGCGTCCATCTGCGAGATCTGCGGATCAAACTGACTTTTTAGATGCCCTCTTAGAACCTTTCACCTGCGTCCCGAAAGCGGGACAACGCAATCCCATTAGCGGTGCCTTCCCGGCACAGCCGCTCGGAATTGACGATGCCTAAATAGCTTATGTACAATAGCTTGTATCTTTGTTTCAGCGCTTGGCACGGCCTTTGCAATAAGGAGGCGGCAACCACAGAAACTTTTCGAATCTAATCCCGACTCTCACCGCATCTCATCCATACCGCCCCCATGAAACCAACTTTCCAATTTAACGAAATCAAAGTCCGCCGCAGCGACACGGCGGTGACGCCCGGTGCGGCTCTGCCGAAGAAGGATTTCCATTACCAATCTTCGCTGCAGGATTTCGGCGGCCGCTGTCGCCCCGGGGACGGCCCTTCGTTCCGCTCCATCAGCACTCAGTATTTCAAGGACGACGCCCGCCGGATTTTTGCGGTGGAGACGGCGCTGTTTGGCCTGATTGTGATGATCGTGGCCGTGCCGGTCGTGCAAAGCGCGACCGGATTGGCGCAGCTCCTCCGGGGACTGTGGATCTCCTAACGCCGGGAGCTTGGCCAACATGCAACAGCCACTCAGAGCAAAGGAAGACAACACGATCGTGAGGCCGAGCGGATTCACCCAGCCCAGAAATGCCATGGATGTGCCGCGCGCCGGCGTGGCCGCGAAGAAGCGCAAGAAGCGGATCGTGATCGGCGGTGCAGTGGTGCTGGGATTGATCGCCGCCACTTATGCCCTTTCGCAATTAAAGCCGGCCGTGCCGAGCATCGATCGCTCCACGGTCTGGATCGATACCGTGAAGCGCGGGCCGATGGTCCGCCAGGTGCGTGGCCTCGGCATCCTGGTGCCGGAGGAGATCCGGTGGATCGCGGCGCGCACGGAAGGTCGCGTGGACCGGATCGTCATCCGCCCGGGTGCGGCGGTGGAACCCGATACCGTGCTGCTGGAGCTCACCAGTCCGGAAGTGGAACAAGCCGCGCGCGACGCCGAGTCGCAATACGCCGCCGTCGAAGCCGAGCTCATGACGCTGCGCGCCACTCTGCAGCGCGCGCTGCTCGAGCAGGAGTCAAATGCCGCACGTGTTCAATCCGAATACCAGCAGGCAAAGATGGAAGCGGAGACGAACGACAACCTGGCGAAGAACGGACTCGTCGCGGCGCTCACTCATAAGACCTCGAAGATCAAAGCTGAAGACCTCGCGGCGCGTGATGCCATCGAGCAGAAGCGGCTGGCGTTCTCCCACGATTCGATCGAGCCGCAGATCGCCGCCAAGCAAGCCGAAGTAGAACAGAAGAAGGCATTCGCGCAGATGCGGAAGGACGAGATGGAGCAGCTGAAGGTGCGCGCCGGATTTACCGGTGTGCTGCAGCAGCTGCCGGTGGAAGTGGGTCAGCGCGTGACCGCCGGCACGAACCTCGCCCGCGTCGCTGATCCGACGAAACTTAAGGCGCAGATCAAGATCGCGGAGACGCAGGCGAAGGACATTCAGATCGGCCTGCCGGCGGCAATCGATACCCGGAAC
This sequence comes from Chthoniobacterales bacterium, assembly GCA_013695905.1. Lineage (GTDB taxonomy): Bacteria > Verrucomicrobiota > Verrucomicrobiia > Chthoniobacterales > UBA10450 > JACCTI01. Next base: position 1,629 of record JACCZQ010000074.1, on the reverse strand, counting down.
GGCGTCGTCGCTGGTGAAGTGGTGCGCGTCGATCCTGCGGTCGAGCAGGGCACCGTCACCGTCGATGTCGCGCTGAAGGATGAACTTCCCCGCGGCGCGCGTCCTGATCTCAGCGTCGACGGCACGATCGAGCTCGAGCGCCTCGATGACGTGATCTACGTCGGCCGCCCCGCCTTTGGCCAGGAGAACAATACCGTCGGCATCTTCAAGCTTGTCGCCGGCACTTCCGAAGCCGTGCGCACGCCGGTGACACTCGGCCGCAGCTCGGTGAACACCATCGAGATCAAGAACGGTCTGCAGCCTGGCGATCAGGTCATTCTCTCCGACACCAGCGCGATGGATGCGCACGATCGCATCCGGCTGAACTAATTGCTGATTGCTGATTTGTGATTGCTGATTTGGAAACCATGACACCGCAGATTTTACAGGACCGCACCAAGCAGTTCGCACTCCGCGTAATGCGTTTGGTGGATGCTCTGCCGAAGTCGGTTAAGGCGAAGGCGATCGCGAACCAAATTGTTCGAAGCGGGACCAGTGTAGCCGCGAATTATCGTGCTGCCTGCCGCGCCCGCTCGCGTGCCGAATTCATAGCCCGCATCGGCGTTGTCGAAGAAGAAGCGGACGAGACAGCTCTCTGGCTGGAGCTCATCGTCGCAGATCGCATTCTCTCCGAAAAGAAAGTCCTTCCGTTGCTGACGGAAGCCAATGAACTCGTCGCCATCATGGCGAGCTCCTACATCTCAGCGCGTGCGAAAACGCCTGCGAAATCAGCAATCAGAAATCAGCAATCATAAATCACCCCAAACAAACCACCCATGCCCACCACAGAAGAAATGACCACCACAGAACCAGCCCCCCGCGCGAACGGCGGGAACGGCAACACCCTCATCAAGCTCGACGGCGTCACGAAGGTCTTCCTGACCGACGAAGTGGAAACCCACGCGCTTTCCGGCATTCACCTCGACATCCGCCAGGGCGAGTATGTCTCGATTGCCGGACCTTCGGGTTGTGGAAAATCGACGCTGCTCTCCATCCTCGGCCTGCTCGACACGCCGTCCGGCGGCAGCTACTCGCTCAAAGGCACGGAGGTGGCGAACCTGTCGTTCCCCGAGCGGGCGCGCATTCGAAACCGCGAGATCGGTTTCATCTTCCAGAGCTTCAATCTGATCGGCGATCTCACCGTTTACGAGAACGTGGAGCTGCCACTTACCTACCGCGGCATGCCCGCCGCTGAACGCAAGGCGCACGTGTTCGAGGCGCTGGAGCGCGTCGGCATGGGCCATCGTGCGAAGCATCTGCCGAGTCAGCTCTCGGGTGGTCAACAGCAGCGTGTCGCTGTGGCGCGCGCTCTCGCTGGTAAACCGGCTATCCTGCTCGCGGACGAGCCGACTGGTAACCTCGACTCGCGCAATGGCGAGGCGGTCATGGATTTGCTGAAGGAACTGCACGCCAGCGGCGCGACCATCTGCATGGTGACGCACGACGTCCGGTTCGCGCAGCACGCCGACCGCACCATTCATCTCTTCGACGGTCGCGTCGTGGAAGACCGGATGGCGGCATAGCCGGGAGCATGTCATGCCTGAGAGGCTGGAGCCGCGTAGCGCAGGGACGTGCGTAGCACAGGCGTCT
>JACCZQ010000070.1 GCA_013695905.1 Chthoniobacterales bacterium | reverse complement strand
GTAGTAGTCCATTGGCTATCGCGCGGCCGTTCGCTGACTGGGGAGCGCGGGCGCCCCGCCCGCTGTGTCGTGCGCCTCGCACGACACCTCTGCAGCGCTGGGAGCAGTGCGGAAAGGCCTAAAGCTTTCGGACGCGGCCTGCGGTTTTTGGCGGGGCGCCAAAAACAGCCCCGAAAGCTTTCGGGGCGCTCCCCGGATGGGGAGAACACTCACGCTACCCTGAGGCGTAATGTAGAAGAACAACATCTGGTCTACTGCGCGGCTTGCGCTGCCTCTGATTCAGGTTTGTTGCCTTCGTCCTTGCCGGGTTCGTCGGGGGAGGGGCTCTGGTCGATCTGCAGCACCTGCACGCCCTGGTCGCCGATCTTGCTCAGGCTGAGGCCGGAGAATTCACGGGTCGATTCGGCCATTTGTTTGAAGACTTCCTCGATGAGGTAAATGCCGCCTGCTCGCGAGTTCATCTCGGAGTTCTGGCCGGAGTATTCCTGGATGAGATCGCGGAGGATTTCCCAATCGTCGCGCGCCTGGCCCGGCGGCAGGACGGCGCGGTTCAGTCGCTGCAGGCGGCCTTTGCCGTTGATCATGGACCCGCGCTTCTCCGCGAAGCCGGCGCACGGCAGCAGGGCGGTGGCGCAGGCGGTGGAGGGGTTCTCCAGGATGTCCATCAACACAAAAGCAGGGAGCTGCGATAACGCTTCCGAGGAAACGCCGGCGTCGCGCGGGTTTTCCTTCAAGGCGATGAGTGCCTTGACCTGACCGCTTTCGACGGCTTGTGCGATCTGCGGGAGCTGCGCTCCGGGTTCGCGGGTGAGGCCGAGCAGACGCGCGCCGTTGGTGTTCGGGTTACGATCTTCGCTGAGCAGGATGTCGTCGCCTTCACCGCGGCGTGGCACGATGTCCATGAGCTGCACGCCGAGGAGACGCGCCAGCCGCGAGGTGAGCCACAGCTCCTCGTTCGTCATGCGGCCGGAGGCGATCATGGCGATTTCCCAGCCGTTGAAGTGTTTCAGCTGCGCGGCAGCGTGCATGATGGCGGTTTGCCAGTCGCTCGGGATGAGTTTCTCGCCGGTGTAGATCTTCGGCTCGAGGAGGCGCTTGTCGGAGTGGAGGTAATCGAAGTTGAGCCGGCCGTAGTCGCACATCCAGGTGGAGTTCACCGCGTCGTTTTCGCGCGGTGTCTGGCGGTAGATGACGTTTTCGCGCGTGCCGATGACAGTGTTGCAGCCGGTGGCGCAACTGGTGCAGAAGCTCTTCGTTTCCTTCAGGAACCAGACCCGCATTTTGAAGCGGAAATCGGAGGAGGTGAGCGCGCCGACGGGGCAGATATCGACGGTGTTTAGCGAATAATTGTTCTCCAATTTCCGACCGGGATGAGCAGTGAGAACGCTGTGGCTGCCGCGGTCGATGAAGCCGAGCACGTCGTCTTTCGCGACTTCCTGGCAGAAGCGGATGCAACGCGAGCAGAGGATGCAGCGTTCGTCGTCCAGTGTGACACGGGGGCCGAGTTCCACGTTCTTCGGTTTTTTGACTTTGTTCTCGAGGAAACGGGATTCGGCGCTGCCATATTCAACGCTGAATTCCTGCAGGCGGCACTCACCGGCTTGATCGCAGATGGGGCAATCGAGCGGGTGGTTGATGAGGAGGAATTCCATGACGCCGCGGCGGCATTCCTCGACGAGCGGGGAGCTGGTGCGCACGCCCATGCCTTCGGCGACGTCCTGCGCGCAGGAGATTTGCGGACGCGGCATCCAATTGATGATCGGCTTGCCGTCTTCGCCGAGCTCGGGTTTGCGGTCAGGGCCCATCTTGGGCATGCCTTGTTCGATCAGGCACATGCGGCAGTTGCCGGGGGAGCTGAGCTTTTTGTGATAGCAGTAACGCGGGATGTAGCTGCCCGCCTGCTCGCACGCTTCGATGAGGCGTGTGCCTTTCGGGAACTGATGCCAGACGCCGTCGATCTGGACGTTCACCATTTGCGCTGGAGCGGAGTCGGGCATTTGAAGAATTTGAAATCCAGAAAACCAGAAATCAGAAGGAGATATCGTCGTCGATTGGGTGGGAGTGAAACTCGCGACCGACCCGCTTTATTG
>JACCZQ010000059.1 GCA_013695905.1 Chthoniobacterales bacterium | reverse complement strand
GATCTGGTGGTGTATGGCGGCACCGGGCGGGCGGCGCGGAGCTGGGAGGCTTTCGATGCGATCGTGCGTGAGCTGCAGCAGCTGGGCGATGACGAGACGCTGCTAATTCAATCGGGGAAGCCGGTGGGGGTTTTTCGCACGCACGATGAGGCGCCGCGGGTGTTGATCGCGAATTCGAACCTGGTGGGGCAATGGTCGAACTACTCCGAGTTCAATCGCCTCGAGCGGCTGGGGCTCACCATGTACGGGCAAATGACCGCCGGTTCGTGGATCTACATCGGAAGTCAGGGCATTGTGCAGGGGACGTTTGAGACGTTCGGCGCGGCGGCGGTGCGGCACTTTGGCGGCTCGCTGGAGGGGAAATTCGTGGTCTCTGGAGGGATGGGCGGAATGGGTGGCGCGCAGCCGCTCGCCGCGACCATGGCAGGTGCTGTTTTCCTCGGGGTGGATGTGGATGCGACGCGGATCGAGAAGCGCCTAACGAGTCGTTATTGCGACAAAATGGCGAGGTCGCTGGACGAGGCGATGGAGCTGGTCCACGCGGCGATCCAGGAGAAGCGCGCGCGGTCGGTGGGACTGGTCGGTAATTGCGCCGACGTGCTGCCGGAGATGGTGCGGCGCGGCCTCGTGCCGGACGTTTTGACGGATCAAACCAGCGCCCACGATGCGCTGAACGGCTACGTCCCGCACGGCCTGACGCTGGAGGAGGCGGTGCAGCTCCGCAGTTCGGACCCGGACGAATACGTCGAGCGTTCGATGCGTTCGATGGCCGTGCACGTGCAGGCAATGCTCGATCTGCAAAAGCGCGGTGCGATTACGTTCGATTACGGGAACAACATCCGCACGCAGGCGCGGAAGGCGGGGGTGGAGAATGCGTTCGATATTCCGGGTTTTGTGCCGGAGTACATCCGGCCGCTCTTCTGCGAAGGGAAGGGGCCGTTTCGCTGGGTGGCGTTGAGCGGTGATCCGGCGGATATCGCACGCACGGACGAGCTGGCGCTGGAGATGTTCCCGCAGAACAAACTCCTCACCCGCTGGATGAAGCTGGCCCAGGAGCGGATTCAATTTCAGGGCCTGCCGGCACGGATCTGCTGGCTCGGATTCGGGGAGCGCGCGAAATTTGGCCTCGCGATGAATGAACTCGTTAGGCGCGGCGAAGTGAAGGCGCCCATTGTGATCGGGCGCGATCATCTCGATACCGGCTCGGTGGCGTCACCTTATCGTGAGACGGAAGGGATGCTGGACGGGAGCGACGCGATTGCCGATTGGCCGCTCCTGAACGCGCTGGTGAATACGGCCGCGGGCGCATCATGGGTCTCGCTGCACAACGGGGGCGGCGTCGGCATCGGCTACTCGCAGCACGCCGGGATGGTGGTGGTGGCGGACGGCACGGACAACGCGGCCCGGCGACTGGAACGGGTCCTAACGAGTGATCCGGGCATGGGAGTATTGCGCCACGCGGACGCCGGGTATTCGCGCGCGATTGATTTCGCGGAGGCGAATGGCGTCCGTATCCCGACAGCGCCGCAGCGGCGAGATTGACGCGTGACTCAATCGCGAATCGACACGTTCAAGCTCGAGGGCACTGGCTCTGGTATTTCAAGCGGTTTCAGCACGAGGAGTTTCGATTTTCTCACGATCACAATGTGGTCGCCCTCGATGGCGCGGTTCGCGATCTCCCCGAGACGTTGCTTGGCTTCGCTAATGGAGATGGTGGTCGCTGGCATTGATCCAAACATGGTCTTGAATCAGACTGATTCAAGACCGGTGCGCCGATCAGGTCGCCGTCGTGAAATTGCGTTTCGTCGGCACTGAGGTTAAGACTTCGACGTGAAGTTTGTTCGTATCACCGTAAAGCCGACGCAGATGGGCGGAGTGCCGTGTATTCGCGCTCTGCGCATCCCGGTTGCGACGGTTGTCGGGATGATGGCGGACGGCATGACCGAGGCGGAAATTCTGGGTGCCTATCCCGACTTGGAGAGCGGTGATCTTCGCGAGGCCTTGCGATTTGCGGCTGAGTCGGTGCGGGAACGGGAACTGCCTTTGCTCGTTCCGGCGTGAAATTCCTCGTGGACAACGCGCTTTCGCCGCTTCTCGCGGCGGGGTTGCGCGACGCTGGCCATGACGCGGTTCACGTGCGGGATTACCAACTGCAAGCGGCGGACGATGCGGACAGCTTCGCGCGGGCGAGGGCGGAAGATCGCGTTGTCATTTCGGCGGATACTGACTTTGGCACGTTGCTGGCGACGTGCTCAGACAAGAAACCATCCTTCCTCCTCTTTCGCCGCGGGACAGAGCGTCGTCCGGAAAGGCAATTGCAACTTCTCTTGGCGAATCTGCCCGCAACTAGCGAAGCACTCGAGGCCGGTGCAATTGTGGTCTTTGAGCAAGCGCGCATCCGCGTGCGGATTCTCCCGATCAATGCTTAGTGTTTGGTGGCTTCAAGTAAGGAGTAATCAGCCATTCTTTTATGCAAAAAATCATCGAGTGCGTGCCGAATTTCTCCGAAGGCCGCGACCTGGAAGTGATCCGGCAAATCACCGCTGCGATTGAATCTGTGGACGGTGTCGCGTTGCTGAATGTTGATCCCGGCGCGAGCACGAATCGGACGGTGGTGACGTTCGCCGGCGCGCCGGACGCAGCCGTGGAGGCGGCGTTCCGCGGCATTCAGAAGGCAGCGGAATTGATCGACATGCGCAAGCAAACTGGGGCGCATCCGCGGATGGGGGCGACGGATGTTTGCCCGTTCATTCCGGTCAGCGACGTGAGCTGGGAGGAAGCGATCGAGTGTGCGCGGCAGCTCGGGAGGAGGGTCGGTGAAGAGCTGAAGATTCCGATTTATCTTTATGAGAAAGCGGCGCCCGATCCGAAGCGATCGAACCTGGCGGTCATCCGTGCCGGTGAATACGAGGGTTTTTTCGACAAGATTAAAGAGCCGGCGTGGAAGCCCGATTTCGGCCCGGCCGTTTTCAATGAAAAGGCAGGTGCGACTTGCATCGGGGCGCGGGAGTTCCTGGTCGCCTACAACGCGAATCTGAATACTCGCGCGGTTCGGCGGGCGAACTCGGTCGCGTTCGATGTGCGCGAGAACGGACGCGTCAAGACGGATGACGGCACCCCGACTGGCAAACCGGTGCTGGATTCGAACGGAGAGCCGGTGCGGGTGCCCGGCATGCTCAAGCACGTCAAAGCGATCGGCTGGTATGTGGAGGAGTACGGGATGGCGCAGGTGTCGATGAACCTGACGAATCTCGAGGAGACTCCGCTGCATGCCGCGTTTGATGCGTGCGTGGAGTCAGCGCACCAGCGCGGGCTGCGTGTCACGGGCTCGGAGATTGTGGGCATGTTGCCGAAGAAATGCCTGGTCGAGGCGGGCCAGCACTATCTCCGGAAACAGAAATGGTCGGAAGGCGCGTCTGAAGAAGAGCTCATCGAGATCGCGATTCGCTCGATGGGATTGAGTGAGCTGAAGCCGTTCGATCCGAAGGAACGGGTCATCGAGCTGAAGATCGCGCAGGCGACGGCGAAATCGCTCGTGCGGATGGACCTGCGGCAGTTCTGCAACGAGACGTTGAGTGATTCACCGGCGCCGGGCGGCGGCTCGGTGGCGGCGTTGATGGGAGCGCTGGGGGTGTCGTTAGGCGGAATGGTGGCGAATCTCTCCGCCGGGAAACGCGGCTGGGATGACAAACTCAGCTTCTTCAGTGCCTGGGCGGTAAAAGCGCAGCAATTGAAGGACGAGCTGCTGTTTCTGGTGGATGAAGACACTGCGGCATTCAACAAAGTGATGGCGGCGTTCGGATTGCCGAAGTCATCACCCGAAGAGAAGGCCGCGCGTTCGGCGGCGATACAATCGGCAAACAAATACGCGGCGGAGATTCCGCTGCGCGTGATGCAAACGGCAGCCCGGGCTTACCCGGTCCTCGCGGAAATGGCGGAGAACGGCAACCCCGCTTCGATTTCAGATGTGGGGGTGGGGCTGCTCGCGCTGCGCTCCGGATTGGAAGGCGCGGCGATGAACGTGCGGATCAATCTCGCCGGCTTGAAGGACGAAAGCTTTAAGTCGGAGCTGGCCACAAAACTTTCGCAAATCCGCGGTGAATCGGAAGCGGAGTATCAGCGCATCATGCAAATCGTGGAGAGCAAGCTCGGCTAACGAGTAGTCTGGCGCTGCTTCATGAACACGCTTGCGGTTCTCCATGCGGCGCAGCTCGTCACGC
>JACCZQ010000043.1 GCA_013695905.1 Chthoniobacterales bacterium | reverse complement strand
ATCTCGACGATGCGACGAAGGTGGAGACCGAAGGCGATCACATCATCGACATCGGCAAACAGCTACAGGACTACGACGCGATCGACACGGGCGTGTTTCTCTGCTCCGACGAAATCTTCCGCTACCTACGAGCTGCGCAACGCGATGGCGATTGCAGTCTCTCCGACGGGATCCGCGCGATGGCGGCGGAGCGGAAGGTGCGGGCGGTGGATATCGGCGACGGCTGGTGGCAGGACGTCGATACGCCCGAGATGCTGACGCAGGCGGAAGCGCAGTCAGCTCGCCTCTTGCGGCACGACCGCCGTTGAGGGGCGGAGGAACGCATTGCCCGCCAGTGCGGAGCTGATCGCCGACACGAGCAGCAGCAGGTGCAGCGACCATTCTGGCTGCGCCACAATCGCGAAAATCAGGAACGCGAGCATGGCCATGTCGCGCTTTGTGAGCGCCACCAACCACCAGGCAAAATTTTCACCGAGGAAGAGAATGCCCGATTTTTCGAGGAACTCGTGATGCCGCTGGTAGAGCATGCCGTTCCAGCGCTTTTTCGTAGGGGCGTTTTCGCCGCGCGTGCGCCGGAGGAACACGATGCCTTCGCCTAACCCGATCAGCACTGCGGCAGCGAATCCTTCCACGATGTAAATCCAGCCGAGTGCCTGCGGGCCGTGAGCTTGCCAGGCGAGGCCAAAGCCGAGGCAGATCGCCAGCATCATGTTCCCGACGAAATCGCAGAAGCTGTCGAGTCGGCGGCCGAATTCTGTCTGCAGAAATTTCGCGCGGGAGATCTCGCCGTCGCAGCCGTCCAGGATGCTGTAGAGCTGGAAGATTGCGCAGCCCACGATGAAGCCAAGGTAGGTGCCCTGCAGAAACGCAAAGGCGGCGCAGAACGGCAGCGCGAAAATGAGGACGCTCCAGGTGCTCGGCTGCAGCTGGGTTTTCAGGAGCTGGCGGGAAATCGCGCGGGAGATAGGCCGATTCAGATAACGCGACACAAGTCCGTCCTGCGTTTTGCCGCTGTGCCGCAGTAACGCGCGTTCGCAATCGCGGATTTCGCTGCGGCTGCTGAGCACCTGCCACGGCGTTCCCTGCTGGAGAGTCACTGCGGCTGCCATCGTGTTCTCGAACGCAGCGAGCTGATCCTGCCAGCGCACGCCACTCTCCGGCATGACGATCGCGGAGCCGGAGAGACCTTCGAGCATGTCTTTGAGGCCGTTGTGGAAGAGGCAGAGGCGCGTGCTTAGCACCAGGTCGACGGTGTTCTCCTCGCGCAGGAATTCTTTCGCGGCATCGGTGACTTGCACGTCGCTGAGCCGCGCGTCCGCCGGCAGGCAGCGGCGGTCGGCGTTCACCTCCGGCTTCCACCAGACGCAGACGCTGACCGGGCGGCGTTGCTCGGCGGCGATCTGCTGGATCGACAAGACAAGGCGATCGAGCTGGCGCAGCCCGGCCACTTTCCAATCAGCGGTCTCGTCCGCGAGGATGAGCACGCGGCGCAGCAGGGGGGTCTCGAGAATCACGGGGAGCGGGCGGCGTTAATCAATGGGCCGACGATAAATGCGGTAGGTCTTGTACTTCTCCGCGCCGATCGCGGCCATGAAGCGGTTCATGAGGTGATTGTTCTCGAGGACGAGACTGGCTTCCCCGGCGTAACCTCGTTGTAACATTGCGTGTTCGATAATACGCAGCACGAGCATCTCTGCCACTCCGCTGCGGCGAAACTTTGGCACGACGCCCAAGGCCACCAGGCGCACGCGGGTCACCCGCCGCTTGTGATATAGAAGCTTCAGCAGCCCAATGGGAAGGCCAAATGTGGTGAGGCGGCCGTTCGGCACGTGGCGGAGGGCCTGGTTGATGTCGGGGACGCAGAGCAGGAAGCCCGCGGCTTCGCCGTTGATTTCAGCGATGAGGACCAGCTCGGGCGTGACGAGCGGCTTCAGCTCTTTGGTCATGTAAGCGAACTCTTCGGGCGTGAACGGGACGTAGCCCCAATTGTTCTCCCAGGCTTCGTTATAGATCTCGCGGAGGCGGCGGCTCTCTTCGCCGACCTGCTGCAGGTTGGCGGGGCGGATGGTGGGGAGCTGGCGGTTTTTCAACGCGGAGGCGAAGCGGCGGAGGCGCTGCACGGCGCGGGCGGGATCGACGAGCCACCAGGCGAAGAGGTCCATCGCTTTGGTGAAGCCGTCGCTTTCGATGAGCTGCTCGTAGTAGGGCGGGTTGTGGGAGTTGAGGATCGTCGGCGGATGCTGGAAGCCGTGGACGAGGAGGCCGCAGGTGTAGTTGGTGGAGTAGTCAATCGGGCCCATGATTTCGCTGCGGCCGCGGGCGCGGAGCCAAGCGGCGGCGCGATTGAAGAGGGCGTGCGCGACAGCGGGGTCGTCGATGGATTCGAAGAGGC
>JACCZQ010000009.1 GCA_013695905.1 Chthoniobacterales bacterium | reverse complement strand
CGCGCGCGACGACACCCATATCGACGCCTTCGGCGAGTTTCACTTTCTTGGAATGGACGCGCAGAATTTCTTCGCGGCCTTTCACGTCGGGCAGGTTGACGGTGATCTGGCGATCGAAACGACCCGGACGCAGCAGCGCCGGATCGAGCACGTCTGGCCGGTTGGTGGCGGCGATAATGATAACGCCTTCCTGCGTGTCGAAGCCGTCCATCTCCACGAGCAACGCATTCAGCGTCTGCTCGCGCTCGTCGTGACCGCCGCCGACACCATGACCGCGGTGACGCCCCACGGCGTCGATTTCATCAATGAAAATGATGCACGGCGCAGATTTCTTCCCCTGCTCGAACATGTCGCGCACACGTGACGCCCCGACACCGACGAACATTTCTACGAAATCCGAGCCGCTGATCGAGAAGAACGGCACATCGGCTTCGCCGGCAATGGCGCGCGCGAGGAGCGTCTTACCCGTTCCCGGGGGACCGACGAGCAGCACACCCTTGGGGATGCGGCCGCCGAGCTTCTGGAATTTCTTCGGATCGCGCAGGAACTCCACCAGCTCCGTGACTTCGTCCTTCGCTTCTTCGACGCCCGCCACGTCCTTGAACGTGATCTTGTTCTTATCCCGCGCCAGCATGCGTGCCTTCGATTTGCCGAAGTTGAGCGCGCCTTTGCCCGCCATGCGGATCTGCTGGCGGAACAGGAAATAGAGGATGAGCAGGAAAATCGCGATCGGGATGAAGCCGATCAGCGCCTGCCCCATCAGGTTGGAATCATGCCGGAACGCGAACGGAATGTTCGCGGCGGCAAGCCGATCCTCGAGATTCTTCGCCACGTTCGCGTAAATCGTGGTGCGAAACGCCACCTGCTGCGCCGGGGAGGCGCCGGTGCCCTGCCGCATGTAGGCGCCGCGGAGCGTCTGCGTCGGGCGGCCGTCCTCGATGACGATCTGGAGCGGGTAATTGGGATCGGCGACGACCTCCTTGTTCTCCAGCAGCTCGAGGAAGCGGTTGTAGGGCACCTCCTCGAATTGGTTGTAGGCGCCGCCGCGGAAAACGACCGCGAGCGCGATCAACGCGAAAGCGATCGCGATCAGCACCACGCCACGCCAGTTAAAGCTCGGCTCGTTTCCGCCGTTTTTATTCTCCTTTTTGGAGTTCCGTTCCGATTGGGACATAGAGGGAAAATGCCCGACATAGCGGGCGCGAAAAGGCTAACATGAACAATGTGGCATTGCAAAAGGAGCACGAGGCGCGCCGCGGAGCCGGTGTTTCGTGGGGAGGAGCATTGCGCGGGGGCGGTGGAAGATTTACCCTAGCCGTCGAGTAAAATCATGGCCGAACCCGAGCTCACCCTGGCAGACAAGATCGACCGCGCCGTCCAGCGCGTGACGCCGTTTGCCTACCGGATCCAGCGGAAGAGCCGCCGCTGGATGCGGCGTGCCATGCGCAAGCCGCGGAGCGTGGCGGAGGGGCCGAACCTGCTCCCGCTGCTCATCCAGGTGCTGGCGAGCTTCTCGAAAGCCGACGGCGTGCTGCTGGAGGAGGAAATCGATTCCAGTCTTGGGTTTCTGCGTTACGACTACCCGGAAGCCGTCTATTCCGAACTGCGCCAGCTGTTCCGCCAGGCGCTCTACGAGCAACAGGATCTCGGCGCGATGGCACAGAAGCTTTCCGCCCAGCTCAGCGCCGACCGCAAAATCATGCTCGGCGTGCAGCTTTACGATCTTATCTCGCAGGCCGGCTTGAAGCAGGAGCAGGTGGTGGCGTTCTACTCCTTTATGTCGCAGCTCGGGATGGCGGCGCAGGCGATCGACATCGTTTACCAGCTGAACGCCTCCGAGGATTCCGACACTTCCATTTATCAACGCGGAGCCTCTCCGCTGGAATCGGTCTCGTTCGGGCCGAATGGCTCCAGCGATGTGCTGTTGAAAAGCCTGGGGGAAACCGACCGGCTGCTGGCGTTCCGCTACCACGACCTGATCCTGCTGAAGAACTACAGCACGCAGTCGGTCTCGGTGCGCGGACGGCCGCTCACCCGCGGCGGATTTTGCCGAATCTACCCGGGACAGCGAATTCTCATCGGCGACTCGGTGCTGACGTATCAGGAGCTCGCCGCCTACTTCAACGCGAAGAAGAACGTCTCCCTCCCGCAAATTTACGTCCGCGTCCCAAAGGATGGCGACCAGGTGCAGCTGGAGCGCTCGCGCTCGCGCGAAACTTCGCTGGAGATCACCTTCGGTCTGAAGGTGCGCGTGAAGGCGCTCCGCGATGTCGATGCCGTGATCAACGGCGTGAAACTCACCGCCGGCAAGCAGGTGGAGGCGACCCTCGACGACCGCATTATTTTCCACAACGACAGCGAAATGGATCTCATCGATCTCCGCCGCCGGGCGCGTGCGATGGGCGGCCGTTTCCAGCTGAAGGCGTCGAAGTCCGAGTATCTCGTTTCGAACAACCCGAGCCTGCTGGAGGCGGATGACATTCTCCTTTCGCCCGGCACGAGTGGCGATGTGTTGCTGAAGATATTCTGTGACTACGACGCCCGCGTCGGCACCCTCGAAGTCATCGAAGCCGATCGCCCTATCATGGTGCGCGACCAACCCGTCCGCGGCAGTGCTCCACTCGCGGACGGCGACACGATCAAGATCGACGTCGGCCAATTCCTCCGCTGCAACTTCTCCGAGCGCATCATTGAAGAGGAGCGGAACATCATCCGCACCTTGGAGGTGGCGGATCTGAACCACCGCTTCAGCAACGCGGAGGTGGCGCTCGACGGCATCTCGTTTGCCGTGAATCGCGGTGAGCTAGTCTGCGTGATGGGCGCCAGCGGCTCGGGCAAGAGCACGTTGCTCAAGGTGCTCGGCGGCCAGATTCACCCGACCGAAGGCCACGTCCTGCTGAACGACCAGTCGCTCTACGATCACCTCGACGACCTGAAGAAATACGTCAGCTACATCCCGCAGGAAGATGCGTTCGACGAGAACCTGACGATCGGCGAAAACCTGCAATTCGCCGCCGCGATTCGCTCGCCGCACCTCTCGCGGAAGGACCGGACCCGCCGGCTCGAGAGCAAGCTGGTGGAGCTTGGCCTGAGCGAGCGGAAGGACAGCGTCGTGGGCAGCCCGATGAAAAAAACGCTCAGCGGCGGTGAGCGGAAGCGGCTGAACATCGGCCTCGATATGATCGGATCATCGGACGTTTACCTGTTCGACGAGCCGACCTCCGGCCTCTCCTCGAAGGACTCGGAGCACGTCATCGAGATCATTCGCGGGATGGCTCACAACAAGATCATCATCGTCACGATCCATCAGCCGAGCTCGAAGATATTCCAGATGTTTCACAAGGCGATCCTCTTCGACAAAGGGGGACGGCTGGTGTTTTTCGGCACGCCGAACGACATGCTCCGCTATTTCGCAGAGGCGGAGCATCAGCATCAGTTTGGCGCCGATCTGGGGGCGTGCCCCTCCTGCGGCACGACGCGGCCGGAGTTTATCTTCGATGTGCTGGAGTCGCCGCTGCGCGACATCAGCGGCGACATTATCTACGAGGAAAACAATCGTGGTCAGCTGGTGGCGGCGCGGCGTTACTCGCCGGAGTTCTGGCGCGATAAATACGAAGCGTTTCGTCTGATCCAGGACGTGAAGCAGGTGTCGCTGCGACGCGAGCCGGCGCCGGTCTTACCGAAAGCGCCGGAAGAACAGAAGCGGATGCCGATCCGCTGGCGCGACGAATGGACGCAGCTGCGGACACTTCTCCGGCGGGCGTTCATCAGTAAATTACGCAATCGCGGGAATCTGCGGATTACCATCGGGGCAGCGCCTTTGCTTGCGCTGCTCGTGGCGACGCTGCTGCGTTACTCGGACAGCGGGAGGTACGACTTCGCCTCCGCGTTTCACATCCCGATGTATCTGTTCCTCGGGTTGCTCGTGGCGATGTTTCTGTCGCTGACGAACAGCGTGGACGACATCGTCGAGGATCGGCCGGTGCTGCAGCGGGAGCGGAATCTGAATATCCGCCTCTCGTATTACGTACTTGCGAAGGTGATCTCGCTCTCCTTCTTCGCACTCATCCAATGCATGCTCTTCGTGCTGATCGGGAATTGGATCCTATCGGTGCGGGGGATGTTCTGGATTCACCTCGGGCTCATGTTCCTGACCGCGGTGAGCAGCCTCTCGTTAGGCCTGCTCGTCTCTGCGCTGGTCTCCGATGCGAAGAGCGCTGCCAACATCGTGCCGTTGATCCTGATCCCGCAGATCTTGATGAGCGGTGCGCTGCTCAAGTTCGAGGATATGAACCGCAATCTCGGCTTCGTTTATTCGATGTCGCGCTGGGTCTCCGAGCATCCGACCGAAGACCAGGGCACAAAGATGGACAGCAAGCTGAAGGTGCCGTTCGTCTGCCAATTTATCGGCATGCGCTGGTCCTACGAGGTGATGGTGGTGGCGCAGGCGAAGCTCAACCCGCTGACGCGCCGGCAGGACCGGACGCAACGCGAGGTGGAGAAGCTGATCGCGAACAAAATCGAATCGCCGGAGGAAGCTCGGCGGCTCGATGACTTGAAAGAGACGCTGGCGCTGCTCGCGGGACTGGAAGCACGGTCGCCGGGAGCATTGGATCGGCACCTCAAGGTCGTGGACGAGATAATCGCGGGTAAACGTCCGTTCCGGCACGAAGATTTCGAGCGCGCGGCTGGCCCAGTCACGGCGGAGCAGCTCTACATCAACCAGAAGATTTCCGATCTAATCGCCAATGCGGAGATGGAGCAGAACGACTACCGTCGCGGCGGCAAGCCGAACGTCTTTTTCGGCGAGCGGAAGCGCTATCTCGGAATGCGGTTCGGCGTTTTCACCTTCAATACGATGGTGCTGATTACCTCGACGATCGGATTGCTGGGAATTCTGATCTGGCTCCTGCGCCGGCAGTTGGAGGTGCGGCGCGGGTGAACTTGTGATGTTGCGTTGGCGCTCGGGATGCGAATTTTGACTGGATGAACGTCGAGGAACTCAAACGCATGGCCACTTCGCTCTCGGAAGAAGAGCGGATCTGGCTCGCTGCTTACCTCAAGCACCTCAGCCAGGTCGATTCTCCTGCGCACAAGGCGGAACTCAGCGCCGCCGACCGGCGGATAGGCGCGGGCGACTTCGTGACGCTCGACAAGGTGGAGAGAGTTCACGCCGCATTGAAGGCCGAGGGGTTGTGAGCCGTGTACAACTTCGCGCTCGACGCTGAGGCGCGGCACGTCCTGCTCCGCTGCAAAACATCGGATCGGCAGCAGCTGGTGAAATTTTTCCAAGCGCTGGCTGACGATCCTTACCGCCGCGGCGACTTCAACGGAACGAACGCTGATGACCGCGCTGTGGAGGTCGCGCTGTGTGGCCGTTTCCTTGTCACCTACTGGTCCGATCACGCTGTGAAGCAGGTGCGCGTCGTTTTACGTTGACCCGGTGGAGGTCTCTTGATCATGAAAAACAACAACCAGAAGTCGAAGAACCAAACCCGCCTCATCGTCGCCGACAGCGAACGTGACGCCGACATGCTTTACGCCACCGGAATGTTCGTTGGCGATCCGTTCATCTTTCTCGAGCAGAATGGCAGCCGCACGATTGTGCTGAGCGATTTGGAGATCGATCGCGGCAAGCGGCAGGCGCAGGTGGATGAGATTGTCCCCTACAGCACGCTCGAGCGGGAGGTGCAGGGGAATGCCACCAAGGCCCCGCCATATGCGCGGGTGCTGTTGCACTTTCTGCAGAGTCGCCGCGTCCGCTCGGCGCTCGTGCCGGCGAGTTTCCCGCTCGGTTTTGCGGAGGTGCTTGCCGCCGCCGGGATTCGCTTGCAGACGGCGAAGGATCTTTTCTGGCCGGAGCGGGAGGCGAAAACCGACGAGGAGCTGAAGCTGCTGCGGCGGGCGTTGCAGATTACCGAGAAAGGAATGGCGCGCGCGATGCAAGTGCTGACGGCGTCGCAACCTGGCCGCAGCCGGAAGCTGGAGTGGTCGGGCCGCACCCTCACGTCGGAAATTCTGCGGGCGGAGATTGATTCCGCGGTGCTGCGCGCGGGTGGATTGCCGGCCAACACGATCGTGGCCGGTGGCGATCAGGCATGCGATCCGCACGAGCGCGGTTCCGGTCCGCTCTTCGCGGATTCGTTGCTCATTCTCGATATTTTCCCGCGCGACGCGAAGAGCGGCTTCTACGGCGACATGACGCGGACGGTGGTGCGCGGTCGCGCCTCGGAGGAGCAGCGGCGGCTCTGGGAGACCGTGCGCGAGGGGCAGGCGCTCGCGTTGAAGAAGATGAAGCCGGGGATCGACGGCCTGAAGCTGCACAACGAGGTGAAGCAGCTCTTCACGGACCGCGGGTTCCCAACCGAGGTGCGGAATGGCAAGCAGGTGGGGTTCTTCCACGGCACCGGACACGGGCTTGGCCTGGAGATTCATGAATTTCCGCGCTTCCAGAAAACTGTCTTCAAACCGGGGCAGGTGCTCACCGTCGAGCCCGGGCTTTATTATCCCGGATTGGGCGGAGTTCGGCTCGAGGATGTGGCGGTGGTCACCGACACCGGAAACCGCATCCTGTCGCGGTTCGAAAAGCGTTTGGAAATCTGAACGAATGACGCCTTTTGGCGTCTAAGAAGCGTAACTTTTTACTAACAACACGATTATGCCTCCTACTGGATTTGGAATGGGTACTTACTGGCTGCTGCTGATCGGGCTGCCGCTGGCCGTGGGCATGTGGGCGCAGTTCCGCGTCAGCAGCGCCTTCAAGAAATGGGGCGACGTGCGCGCGAGTTCGAACGTGACCGGGGCCGAGGCAGCGCGCGAGATTCTGCGCGCGGCACAAATCCACGACGTCGAGGTACTGGAGATCAACGACTACCTCGGCGATCACTACGACCCGACGAACAAACGGCTCTGTCTCTCGAGCGGTGTTTACAACACACCGTCCGTCGCAGCGCTCGGCATCTCCGCGCATGAATGCGGCCACGCCATTCAGCACGCGAAAGCCTACGGGCCTTTGAAGGCGCGCATGGCGATCGTGCCGATCACGTCCATCGCGTCACGGATGCTGCCCTTCGTGATTCTCGGCGGTTTGTTTTTCCAGATTACTGGGCTGATCACGCTCGGCATCTATTGCTACCTCATTCTCCTCGCGTTCCAGCTCATCACCCTGCCGGTGGAGTTCGACGCCTCCCGGCGCGCCAAGATCATCCTGGGCGAGATGGGCATGGTGCAGGCCGGCAACGAAGCCGCGGGTGTCAACCGCGTGCTGAACGCCGCCGCCCTGACGTATGTCGCCGCTTTTGTGGCGACGTTGGGCAATCTGATCTACCTCCTGTTGCTGAGGAATCGGCACTAATCTCTCATCGAACAGAAGGTGAATCCCGCCCTCACATTGGCGCCTCCGCGGCGTTTCTCCGATTTATTGTCGTCGGGCCTGCAGCCTCGTGCTAAGGCTAAACGCGAGACAATGGATCAGCCGCGGACCGACGAAGACCGACAGCTCGTGGCCCGCACGCAGGAAGGCGACGTGGCGGCGTTCGACCAGCTCGTCGTGAAATATTCGCCGCGGCTTTACGGTCTCGTTTACAACATGACCTCGAACCACGAGGACACGAACGACCTGCTGCAGGACGTGTTCTCGAAGGCTTACAAATCGATCCGCGGGTTCCGCGGCAAGTCCTCGTTCTACACCTGGATCCACTCGATCGCGGTGAACATGACGCTCAATTTTCTGAAGAAGCGCGGCCGCCGGTTCAACCTGAGCCTCGATGACGTCGATGCCAGCGTGCAGAACGACAAAGAGTTCCTCGAGCTGACGCAAACCAGCAGCCCGGTGCGCGAAGCCGACTTGTCCGAGCTTCAGGTAAGATTGAACGAGGCGATGATGAAACTGTCTGATGAACACAGAGCTGTGGTCACCATGTTTCATATTCAGGGAATGCCGCACGCCGAGATCAGCAAAATCTTGCGAGTTTCCGAAGGGACGGTACGTTCCCGGCTCTTCTACGCGAACCGCCAACTGCAAAATTACCTGGAAGAATTCCGTAAGAATCCCGTTTCCTGATTTCACTGCCTCATGGATCAATTCAACGAAAACGACATTGGTAAGCTGCTGCGCTTAAAACGTTACGAGCAGCCGCCGCCAGGCTATTTCGATGATTTTCTTCACGAGTTTCATCGCCGTCAGCGGGCCGAACTGCTCCGTCAGCCGGCGTGGCGTGTCTGGATGGAGCGGGCGCAGAGCTTTATGACGGAGCTGAGTGTCCCGGCGTTGTCGTCCACGCGCATGGCCGCAGCCGCGGTGCTCGTTTGTGCGGCCGTTCTTTCGCTGAAGGTTTATCAGGCGCCGGAGAATCTCGACCTGGCCTCCGCGACGGTGGCCATTCATGAGCCGAGGCTGGTAGCAGCAGGGAGCGATCGCCCGGAAGGTGTCTGGAGCCTCTCTACTCCGGTGGAAGCGCGCGCGCTCGATCTTTCCCCGTTCGATGCCATGAATCGCCGCACCCAAACTCACCGGCACGCTGCGCCTCCGCGCTATGTGCTCGACAGCACTCCCGTGAGTTATGAGCCCGCGTCATTCCGGTTCTAGCATTTGCTGGAACAGCTGTTTAGGTTCTCCCGTGCTGGCTCGGTTGTTCCTTTGGCTCGCCCTCGCGTCGATCTCCGACGCGGTCCGGGCGCAGGTGCCGGAACAATCTGCGACCGCGATCAGCCAGGAAGTGCGCGATGTTTTCGAGCGCTCCGCGCGCGCGGTGGTGAAGATCCGCGCCTCCGATAAGCACGGGCGGCTTTCCGGGACCGGTTTCTTTATCGACGCGGCGGGGACGCTTTACACCGCCTACTCGGTGGCCGCAGACGCGGATGATTTCACCGTGGAAGTCGAGGGCAGGGAAGTGCCCGCCCACCTGGCGGTGGCGGATCGACGCAGCGGCATCGCGATTTTGAAGGCCGACACCGCTTCGTCTGCGTTACCTGTCGGCAAGGCGAAGGAACTGAAACTGGCTTCGCCGGTGCTCACGATCGGCTTCCCTCTGGATTTGCCGAAAACACCAAGTTTCGGAATGGTCGCGGGATTTGACCGCTACTTCCTCGGCCGCTTTTTTAACACCACGCATCTGAGGGTCAATCTCCCCACGCAACGAGGTGAAGCTGGCGCTCCTCTCCTCAACTTGAAGGGCGAAGTGGTCGGTATTCTCGTCAGCAGCATCGAGAATGGTGCTGCCTGTTATGCGCTGCCGATCGAGGCCGCGCAGAAGATTTACAGCGATTTCGTCCGGTTCGGCGAAGTGCGCCACGGCTGGGTGGGCATCAATGTCGCGCAAGCTCCGGCTGCGGTGGAAGGCTCGCGCGCACAGTTCACCGAAATCATGCCCGACACTCCCGCGGCCGAATGCGGGGCGCAAACGGGCGACATTCTTCTCTCGGTTGGCGACACCAGGGTGCAGGAGCCGGAGGATGTCATCGACGCCTCGTTCTTCATCACGGCCGGTGAGAAGATTCCGATCCGCATCCGGCGGGGGAACGAGGAAATGACGCTCACCGTGGAAGCGGGTTTTCACCCCGCCGCGCAAAAGCCCGCCGTCCTGGCGTCGCCGTTCCTGCCCGGGCAGATGCTGCCGCTGAGCCTCGAGGCGCGGCCGTAGCACCGCCACGCGGGCGAAACCAGCAGCTGGCGACAAGCGTCACGAAGCCAGCAGCTCGCGAAAAGCGGCTTCATCGATGACGCGCACCCCGAGCTTCTTCGCCTTCTCGAGCTTGCTCCCGGCTTCTTCACCGGCCAGGACGTAGCTCGTCTTCTTGCTGACGCTGCCCACCACCTTCCCTCCGCGGCCGATGATCAGCTCGGCGATCTCCTCCCGCGGCTGGCTTAACGTGCCGGTGATCACCCAGGTCGTCTTCGCGAACGGCGACGCGTCTGGATCCACCGGCGGCGCCTCCTCGACGAGGCGCAACCCCGCTGCGGCTAACCGCCCGATCAGCTTCCGGTTCACCGGCTCCTGAAAAAATCCATGGATGCTGTTCCCCACCACCTCGCCGACGTCGGGAATGTGCTGCAGCTCTTCTGCTGAGCTGGCCATGATCGCATCTGTGCTGCGGTAATGGTCCGCCAGCGCGCGAGCGGCACTGACGCCGACGTGCAGAATACCGAGGCCAAACAGCAGCCGCCAGAGCGGGCGCGTTTTGCTGCGCTCGATTGCTTCGAGCAGGTTGGTGATGCTCTTCTCGCCCACGCGTTCCAGCGTGCCGAGTTTCTCCGCGTTGAGCGCGTAGATGTCGCTGACATCGTGCAGCAGACCGCGCACGACGAGCTGCGCCACCAGCACCTCGCCGAGGCCTTCGATGTCCATTGCGCCACGGGAGGCGAAGTGTTCCAGCCGCCGCCGCAATTGCGCGGGGCACTGCGCGTTCACGCAGCGGATCGCCACCTGCCCCTCGTCTTTCTGCACGGCGCTGCCGCACTCCGGGCAGGTCGCGGGCATGCGGAATTCGCGCTCACTTCCGTTGCGCAGATCGGTGCGGACGCTCACCACCGCCGGGATGACTTCCCCCGCTTTTTCGATCACCACCACGTCGCCGATGCGGATGCCCTTCCGCTGCACCTCCTCCTCGTTGTGCAACGTAGCGCGCGCCACGCGGCTGCCGCTCACCGTCACCGGCTCGAGATTGGCCACCGGGGTGAGGACGCCGGTGCGGCCGACCTGAATGCTGATATCGAGCAGCCGAGTCTCCACTCGCTCTGCTTCATATTTGTAGGCGATCGCCCAGCGCGGCGATTTGGCGGTGAAGCCGAGCGCCTCCCGCTGCACCAGCGTGTCCACTTTCACGACCGCGCCGTCCGTTTGGTAGGCGAAATCATGCCGCACCTTGTCCAGCTCGTGGATCGCCTGCAGCGTCTCCTCGACTGACTCCGCCATCCACCAGCGCTCGGTCGCGGTAAGCCCCAGCTGCTGGAGGAACGGGAAGAGCGCAGAGTGCAGCTGCAGCTCGGCGCCTGCGATGAGACCGGTGCCGTAAAAGACGACGCCGAGCGGACGCTGCGCGGCAATGGTGGGATCGAGCTGCTTCAGCGAACCGGCCGCCGCGTTCCGCGGATTTGCGAACGGCGGCAGCCCGGCTTCGGTGCGGGCGGTGTTCAGCGCGGCGAAGCCTTTTTTGTCGAGGTACACCTCTCCGCGCACTTCGAGCAGCGCAGGAGCGTTGCCTTTCAGTTGCGCGGGGAGCGAACGGATCGTGCGCATGTTTTGCGTGATATCGTCACCCGTGGTGCCGTCGCCGCGGGTGGCGGCGTAGCGGAGCCGGCCCTTCTCGTAAAGAACCGAGACCGCGACGCCGTCCACCTTCGGTTCGATGACGACGGGGATTTTCTCGTCCGGCAGGAGGCGCTGGAGACGCCGGTAGAAATCGGCGACCTCTGCCTCGGAGTAGGTGTTGTCGAGGCTGAGCATCGGCAAGCGATGCGTGACCGGAGCGAACGCCTTGAGCGGTGCGCCACCGACACGGCGGGTGGGGGAATCCGGCGAGGCGAGCTGCGGGAATTGCTGCTCGAGATCGCTGAGCTCACGGTAAAGCGCATCGTATTCGCGATCGCCAATCGTGGGCGCCGCTTCTTCATGGTAGCGGCGATTATGCGCCTCGATTTCCTTCTGCAACTCGGCCAGGCGGGCGCGGGCGGCTTGTTCAGGATCGGGCACGCCGCAGCATACAAATACCGTCGGCCGGGGCAATGCCGCTGCAGCGGGTGAAGACGGGCAGCGAGAGCCTAGTGCTTTGTCATGAGTGCAATGAAGGGTAGCGCTGGCGGAGTTGGTCCGCGCCTGCGCTCCACGGAGCAGAGCACCGGAGGTGCGGCGGATGGAAGCCCGGAGTGCAGCGGGAGCGAAACTCCG
>JACCZQ010000455.1 GCA_013695905.1 Chthoniobacterales bacterium | reverse complement strand
CGCCGTGACCGATCTCGCGACGGCTGGCGCCGCCGGTGCGGCCAGTCTCGCCGACGCTGAACGGCGGGAAACTGTAGTGCAGGATGAAGCTCTTCGACGTTTCGCCGCCGCCGTAGGCGTCTATGTTCTGTGCTTCTTCGATCGGCGCGAGGGTGACGAGGGCCAGCGCCTGCGTTTCGCCGCGCTGGAAAATGGCGGAACCGTGGGCGCGTGGGAGCACGCCGACTTCGCATTCGATCGGGCGCAGGTCCTGATAGCCGCGCCCGTCCATGCGCTTCTGTTTATCGAGCACGCTGATGCGGAACGCCTTCTTCTGCACGTAGTCGAAAGCCTGGGAGATGGCGAATTTGTCGGCCTCCGGGAATTTTTCGAGCACAGCGGCCTTCACCTCTTCGTTCAAAGCGTTGACGGCCTTGCTGCGATCGACCTTCTTTTCGTTGTAGAGCGCACCTTCGATGCGGTCGCCCGCGACCTGATAGGCCACTTCGAGGATTTCCTGATTGACCGTCATCAACGGCATCTCACGCTTCGGCTTGCCGACCTGCGCGGCGAGCTCCTTCTGCGCGCGGATCATTTCCTTCGCGTGTCCGTGCGCGAACTCGAGCGCCTGGATGAAAGCCTCCTCAGGAATCTCAAGGGCCGAGCCCTCGATCATGATGACGTCGTTTTCGGTGCCGACGTAAACCAGGTCGAGATCGCTATCGAGACGCTCGTCGTGCGTGGGATTGGCGATGAACTCGCCATTGACGCGCCCGACGCGCACCGCACCGATGGGACCGGCGAAGGGAATATCGGAAACGGTGAGAGCGGCGGAGGCGCCATTGATCGCGAGGATGTCGGGATCGTTCTGGCCATCGGCGCTGAGGAGCATCGAGATGACCTGGGTGTCGTACAGATAACCCTGCGGGAACAACGGCCGAAGCGGCCGATCGGTCATGCGCGAGGTGAGCGTCTCCTTCTCGGAGGGGCGGCCTTCGCGTTTGAAATAGCCGCCGGGGAATTTTCCGACCGCCGCGGCTTTTTCACGATAATCGACGGTGAGCGGGAACCAATCCTGCCCTTCTTTGATTTTCGTGGCCGAGACGGCGCTGGTGAACACCATGGTGTCGCCGCAGGAGACGACGACGGCGCCGTCGGCGAGTTTCGCGACTTTGCCAGTCTCGATGGAGATCTGATGGGACCCGATCTGGGCCGTGACCTTGTTTTGCATGTGCTGCTTTCCTGGATATGCGGAATCCAGGCCGGTCACCCTGATTGTAGGTTTTAGAGCCGCGGAGGCTGCAAGTCGAAACTTGCGCTACGTCGCGACGCTAAAACCTCAAATCAGAGGTGGACCTGCGGCCTGGACTGCCGGGGTTGTGCTTTCGGGGTTAGGTAACGCTGGGCAGAGAAGCGAACGACAGACGGGAACCGCATCGGATCGGCCGGCGGGTTATTTCCGCAGGTTGAGCTTCTGGAGCAGGCTTTTATACCGCTCCGTGTTCGATTTATTGAGGTAATCGAGCAAGCTCCGGCGCGTGGCGACCATTCTGAGGAGGCCGCGGCGCGAGGAATGATCCTTCGCGTGACTCTTGAGGTGGTCGGTCAACTGCGTGATGCGACGCGTGAGCAGGGCGACTTGCACGTCCGCGCTGCCGGTGTCGTTCTCGTGGAGTTGGAACTCCTTCATGTCCATCGTGTCACTTTCTGCCATAACGAAGGGGCCAGTGTAGGCGAAGATCGGGCTTTGGCAAGCGGGTGCTCGGCTCATTTCGGGATGGGCAAGCGGCGGCCGGACCACTGCATGCTGGCCATGAGCAAATGGAAGCGGTCGGCCGGCGCGCTGCCGGAATCGGTGAACTGCAGCTGCAGGGCATCGGGGTTGTCTTCAGCGACGAAACGGCCGTTGCCGAGGTAGCGGAGGTCGGCCGTGGGAATCGGCGGGGTGGCTTCGAGGCGGAGTTTGGCACCGCGTGTGACGAGGCGCAGCGAAAGATTGGCAACTCCGATGTCGTAGGTGCCGCTGTAGCGCTCGAGTTCTTTCGGCGGGAGAGGTAGCGCCGCGTAGTCGGGCGCGGGTAAGCCGAGCAACGCGCGGGTGATTTGCTTCTCGATCACTTGCGGCCAGATGCGGCTGCGGTTGGTGAGGACGGCGATGGCCAGCTGCTGGTCGGGGTAGAAGGCGAGGGTGCACATGAAGCCGCCGATGGCGCCGTTGTGGGCGATCTTCGGCACCTTCTCGTCCAGCGAGACGAGCGACACTCCGTAGCCGTAGGGGGCGAGTCGCTGCTGTGGGATCAGTTTGTCGTAGGAGTAGCTCTGCGCCCACTTCACGAGATCGGCCGCGGTGCCGCAGAGGCCGCCGTCGCCGCGCGCCCAATTCATGTTTTCGATTTCGGCGGGAACAGGTTTGCCGTCGCGGATGTTGTAGCCGGTGACGATGTGCGGACGCGTCGGCTGGTTTTCGCAATGGTGCATCGACTGCAGCCCGAGCGGCTGGAAGAACTCGCGCGCGAGAAATTCTTCATAGGGCGCGCCGCTGAGCTGCTCGATGATCGCGGCGAGCAGCGTGTAATTTGAATTGCTGTAACTCCAGCGGCTGCCGGGGCCGAACCCGAGCGGCTCCCGCAGGATGCGCTGCAACAACTCGTCCGGCGTGCGCGTGTGGTCGGTGAGCGCCTTCCCCACCTCGGGGATGCTGAAGAATTCGCGGATACCGCTCGTCTGGTGCAGCAGGTGCGAAATGCGCACGTCGCGCCAGCTCTCGTGCGCGTCGGGGAAGAACTGCGTCACCGGCGCTTCAAGCGTGAGCTTTCCCTGCTCGACGAGACGCAGCACGCCGGCCGCGGTGAATTGTTTGCTGATGGAGCCGAGCTGGTAAACGGAGTCCGCGTCCACGTCGTTGCCGAACCCTTCGTTCAGCAACATCTCGCCGCCGCGGGAGACGGCGACCGTCAGCCCCGGAATTTCCAGACGCTGCTGCTCAGCGCGGGCGATCTTGCGGATCGTCTCTGCGTCATTCGCAAACGCGACGCTGCCGAGCAGCAGCAGGGTGGCGGTCAGAAGTAGCTTAGCCATGCGTCGCGGCGGCGTTGTTTCAGCTTCGCAAACCAAACGCAGAGCGGATACAGCAGCAACACGGTGATCACCCACACGACGTAAACACCAGCGAGCCCGTAGCCGTAGTTCTCCGGGTAGAGCGCACGCGTTTCTCCCTCCGCCCAGAACGGCGGCACCACGAACAAGCCGCTGGCGTGGCCGAATGTGGCGTAGGAGTAGAGCAGCGCCAGGATGTGGATGAGCGGCAGGTGCAGTAGATAGAAGAAGAGCGGCACGCGGCCGATCGTGATCACCGGCTGCGCCAGCCTTCCCTGTTTACGATCGAAGAGCCACAAAGCCACCAGGGACGGGCCGAGCGTCATGAGCAGGAACAGGAAGGACGGCGGGTATTTCTCGACGTTCAGGAAGGAGAGGAACGTGAACAGCGCCCCGCGGGCGTGCGGCGTCCACGGCTGTGGATCGCCATAGACATTCGTCAGGCGAATGGCGACGAACGCCAGCGTCAGCGCAACTCCGAGCCACAGCAGCAGCGGGCGGCGTTCGGCGCGTTCGCGTTTCACGATGGTGCCGAAGGCGAACCCCGCCGCCATCACGCCGATCCAAGGGACCAGCGGATAGGCGACGTAGAAGACGACATTCGGCAGGATGCGGACAAGGCCGCCCTCGTGCAGCACCGTCCACAATCCGCTGAGGCGGCCGAGCTGCTGTGGCACAATCGGGTCGAGCAGGTTGTGTCCAGCGATCATGACAACACCGAACGCGGCCACGGCCCACAGGGGCAGGTGAAGCAACGCAGCGAGCGCGATCATCGACCAGCCGAGCATCCACAGCACCGCGCCTCCGGGTTCGAGAATGCTCGCGAAGTTGAAGGTCCAGCTGAGTTGAATCCAGGTGAGTTCCAGCACGAGGAGCCACAGCCCGCGCGTGAGAAGGAAATACGAAAGCTGGCCGCGTGTTTTGCCGCGCGAGAGCGAAAGGAACGCGCCCGTGCCGGCGAGAAAGCAGAAGACCGGCGCGCAGAAATGCGTGATCCAGCGGGTGAAGAACAGCGCCGCGTTGGTGCGGTCGAGATTTTGGGGGCCAAACGCGAAGACGTCCGCGTGGAAGAAATCGCGCACATGATCGAGCGCCATGAAGATCATGATCCAGCCGCGGAGCAGATCGAGAGAATCAAGGCGCGGCCGCACACCGGCGGGTTTCACCGGGATCGCGGAGGGGTTCACCTCGGTCATGGCGCCTGCGGGTGAGCCACCCTAAGCTCCACCTGCAGAGCGATCTTCAGCAGGTGGAGCGGAGCGCGTCAATCATTACGCCCAACAAAAAAGCCGGCGGCGTCGAAACACCGCCGGCCTTCCCGTGGGAAAAACGAGAAGCTACTTTCTGCCTTTGCCGCCGCCTTTACCACCGCGCTTGTTTCCGCCCCGGACTTTGCCGCCGCCGCGGACTTTGCCGGCGTTCCCACGCACTTTGACAGTGCCGGGGCCGTTGCCGCCGCGGATCTTTACGGGCTTATCGAGGCGGCCATCGCGGGCGTCGTGGCCATTCACAAACTTCTGCGCCTTCATCTGGTCGCGCTTCGGGTTGCCGTAGCTGCGGAATGCCGTATCGGCGCGATCAAAACGGCTGACGATCGGGCCGAGTTTCACATTATTCTCCTGCGCTATTCGGCCCCAGCCCATGCCGCTCTGCTTCATCGCGACGATCTCGTTAAAGCTCCGGCCGGTGTCGCGGGCGAGGGCGTTCGCGATCATCAAACCGCCGTAGCCCAGGCTGGTGCGGCTCCGCTGCTCTTCGAGCACGGTCACTGGCACTCCGAACTCGCGTGAGACAACAGGGGCGCCATAGCTGTAATCGACGCGGTCCTGCCACCGGTCGAACTCGTCCGCGCGGCGGTCGAGGATGATGTAGTCCTGCGCCAGCAGCGGAGCGGCGAAGGCGAGGAAGGCGGCTAGCGCCAGAGAATTGAACAAGGTCTTCATATTTACTAGAATCGGAACCCGGCAGGTGCGTGCGTGCGTATGGTGCGGTCGCGGCTGCCTCCTGTACACATAACGCTCACCGATTTGAAATGGCGAGGGGTCTGGGATCCGCTCCGTAGCCATGCGCGCTTTCGGAAGTTGCTCGCCGGACCGGAGCCGAAGACTCGTTATTGATCCAATCGGTTGTCCGTGGTCCCGGGGAAATCGACCGCCGGCCGAACACCGCCGGCTTTCCCCGGACCCGGTGAGCACGCACCCTCTGCCACCAGCCGTTACGGAAGATGGAAGAACTCCACCAGCGCGACGCCGCTCTGGCCTTCTTTCCCGCGCGCGATGGCCGTGTACTCACCAGCCGGGAGGGCGGCGATGAGGCCGGACTCGGCGTCGTTCACGAGCGCGAGACCGGCCGCCTCCAGCTCCGCCTGCTGCGACGGCTGGCCGTTGTCGCCGACTTTCCAGTTGTCGTTCCGCGCGATCTCGGTGCCGTTCGCATCATGCAGGGTGAGCAGCGGATCCGGCAGTGGCACCGCCACGCCTCTCGGCGCGAGGGAGGGGCCCACCACCCGCACCGCCACGCGAGCTGCACCACCACCTGTGCCCTGGCCGATGATGATGCCTCCGATGAGGACGTTCTCGCCAATGCCGACGCGGCCGCGGGTGGAGAGATTCCGCACCACCGGGGCGACGCCGGCGTCGGACTCAGCCTCTTCGGCATTGACGTTCAATGTGACAATGGTGCCGTTGAGTTGCGTCACGTAAAGCCGGCCGGTGGTGGAGTCCAGCACCATGCCGGAGGGAGCGGTGAAGCAGGAGGCTTCGGTAATCGGCATCCCGCCCGGAGTCACGAAGCGCAGGAGCAATCCCGGCGGCGTCAGCACTGGCCCGGAGGCATGCTGCAGCACGAGGTGCTGGATCCTAGCGGTCGCGTCGTCGTCGCGCCGGATGGCGAGGATATCGATCGACGTCTTCAGGTTGCCAATGAAAGAGCTGAAGCTGCCGCTGACGGGGTCGACCTGCATGATGGCGCCTGTCCCGGCCGGGAACGGAAACCCGCGGAAGAGCGCCACCAGCAGCCGGCCCTGGGAGTAGGTGATGCCGGTCGGGACCGCCTCGAGGAATGGGCCGCCGAGGCCGGGGAATTGCGGGTTGGGGATGTTCGGGAAACGGGCGAGCACGTCGAAGGTGCGGGCGGCGAGATCGACGCGCCAGACGAGGTTTTGTCCTCCGTCGGAAACGAAGAGCCGCTCGCCGACGGCGACCAGGCCGAAGGGGTTCACGTTGCGCACATTTTCGGGGAAATCGGGGCGCGGATCGGGCGTGGTGTTCGGGAAGTTGACGAGCACCTCCACCCTCAGGCTTTCGCCGGCGCTGTTCGTCAGCGTGACAGGAGTGCCGGCGGCGAGCGTCTGCTGGTGGGCCATGGTGAGGGTGAAGCCCTGCGTGTTCTGCTCCACCGCGCCGGTGAAATGGAAGGCGAGGATGGAGCTGAGCAGCGGCGACGAGGGATTCGGATTCGCCCGTGTGGTGCCCATGCTCGGGCCGGCGATGACGTTGTTGCCCACGCCGATCGCGACGTAGAGCGTGCGGCCACGCATGAGCAAACCAGCCGGGCCGGAGGGGGAGTTCGTCTCGAAGTTGACGCCTGCGGGCAGGCCCTCCACGAGCGTGCGGCGATTGCCGGCGAGGTCGACGATGGAGAGGCGGGCGGTGTTCGGCGTGGTGGTGCCGCTCTCTGCGACGATGAAGTTTCCTTTTTGCGTCTGCGTGAGCGCGAGCGGGCGGAGCAATCCGCCGACGAGCTCCGAACATTGTGATCCGCCATGCGCAGCGAACGGTGCAGCCGTGACGATGGTAAGAGTGAGAAGCGCCACGAAGGCGCTCCGGCTGCGATGGGTATTGGTGAGGGGGTTTGTTTTCATAGAGAGAGACCGCTGTCACTCTCTACAAAGGGGGCGCGCGCGCGGCGCTGCAGAGAATCTGCGGGAGAGCAGCGATTCGCTGGTTATTCTCGCCGACATGGAGAAACAGGACTGTGCAGAGACGGTCAGCTGGCATCGCAGCGGCGGCGGTTCGCCCGTCCAGCAGCTACTGCTCCGCCGCAGGCTTGCGGATTTACGCAGCCGCCAAACCTCGCCGCAACACCAGCGGCTTCCGCACGCGGCGGCGCGGAGCGGCGGCGATGATCGGGGGCGGCGGCGGATAGAGGAAACGGAGCGCCGCGTCCAGCCGGTGTGCCCAGGCCGCCTCGGTGTGACCTGCGCCTTCGTCTTCGAAGTAATGGAGATCGTCGTGGAGGCGCCAGCCTTTCTCCACCAGAGCATCCCGGAGCACGCGCGCACGTTCCCAGCCTTCCTCGTGCGTGCCGGTATCGAGCCAGATCTTGAGCTGCGGGCGCGCTTCGTCGTCGAGTTCATCGATCATCTTGTAGAGCACGCATTCGTCCCACCAGATCGAGGGCGACATGACCGCGAGACGGCTGAAGACGTGGGGAAACCAGAGCCCGAGGGAGATCGTCGCCAGCCCGCCTAACGAGGAGCCGCCGACGCCGGTGGAT
>JACCZQ010000446.1 GCA_013695905.1 Chthoniobacterales bacterium | reverse complement strand
TCCTGCAGGTCAGCATCCTGGAGCGAGCGAATCATCTCCCCGAGATCGCCTTCGATGACGCGGTCGAGATTATAGAGTGTGAGCCCGATGCGGTGATCGGTGATGCGGTTCTGCGGGAAATTGTAGGTGCGGATTTTCTCTTCGCGTCCGCCGGAGCCGATCTGGTTCTTCCGGTGCGCGGAATACTTTGCCTCTTCCTCGCGCTGTTTGTCCTCGAGAAGACGCGCCCGCATGATACTGAGCGCCTTCTCCTTGTTCTTCTGCTGGCTGCGGCCGTCCTGACACCGCACGATGCGGCCGGTGGGGATGTGCATCACCTGCACGGCGGAGTCGGTGGTGTTCACGCCCTGACCGCCGGGGCCTCCGGCGCGGCAGACTTCGATGCGGAGATCTTCCGGCTTCAGGTCGAGGTCCACGTCTTCGGCTTCTGGAAGAACGGCGACGGTGGCGGTGGAGGTGTGGATGCGGCCCTGTGCCTCGGTGGCGGGGACGCGCTGCACGCGGTGCACACCACTCTCGAAACGCAGCTTCCGGAAAACGTCTTCGCCGGAGACTTTGAAGATGGCTTCGCGGATGCCGCCGAGCTCGGAGGGGCTGGACTCCAGGTCCTCGACTTTCAGTCCGGCGGTCTCAGCGTAGCGGTTATACATCCGGTAGAGATCGCCGGCGAAAATGGCGGCTTCGCTTCCGCCGGTGCCGGCGCGAATTTCGACGATTGCATCGCGGTCGGCGTTTTCATCCGGCGGCAGCAGGGAGATCTGGAAATCCTGGTCGAGCTGGGCGAGGCGCTTCTCCAGCTCGGGGATTTCTTCTTTCGCCATCTCGGCGAGTTCGGGGTCGCCGGAGCTGGCGAGCTCGCGGTTGTCCTCGAGCTGGCGGCGGGCGGTGGCGAGCTCGTCGGCGAGCGAGAGCAGACGCTTGACCGCACCATGCTCGCGCATGATCTCGCCGGCGCGTTTCCGATTTTCGAAAAGCGCAGGATCAGCGATCTCGCGCTCGAGTTCATCGAACCGCGCGCGTTTTCGCTCTATCAGATCTTGGAAGTCCATTCGTTAGGGGGAGTGGCGGGTGTTTCGGCGGACCGCCGCGGGCGCAGTACAGCGAAAACGGCCCCGAAAGTGGGGCCGTTCACACAGGGTAAAGTAGCTACTTTTTGGCGACGCGGGTCGCCTTGGTGCTGCCGTAGCGGCGCGCGAATTTCTCCACGCGGCCGGCGGTATCGACGAACTTCTGTTCGCCGGTAAAAAATGGATGGCAAGCGGCGCAGATACCGATCTTGATGTCCGGCCTGGTGGAACGGGTGCGGTAAACCGCACCGCACGCGCAGGCGATCTCGGTCTCGTTGTAGTCAGGATGTATGTCCGCTTTCATGATCAAAAAGGAGCCGACAAGGTAGGCACGCAACAGCGCACTCGCAAGTGGTGAAGTGGAGCCGCAGCTGCGCCGTGCGGCTATGGACCGTGCCCGAGCAACTCGCGACAGTGGAGGCTGTAGCCCACAATCGCGCGTGCGCGCGGCGTCCCGTCGGGAACGAATCGCCACCTGCGAAAACCGCGAACCGCTGAGCGATCCAGGATTTTATGGCCGCTGCTTTTCAACACCCTCACATCAGTCACAGCTCCGTCCGGACGGATCAGCAGCTCGAGAAGCATCACACCCTGCAGATGGTTGCGGCGCGCTTCCATCGGGTAGTCCGGCCGCGGTCTCACTACTGGCATTCGTCGCGGCCCCTGCTTTGGATCGTGCGGCGCTGAAATAGGCGGCTTCTGAGAACAAACCGGCGAATGCACCGGCTGTGGCGTCGGATCCGTCGAACAGATGGTGAATGCCGGCAGATAGAAGAAACTCAGGGTCGCCGTAGTCGGCAGTCGCCACCTGGTGATGAATGACAACACTGGTGATGCCTTTCGCCAGAGCTCCCACAGCCGTTCACACCTGTCTCGCATCCTGGTGAGACTATCAAGCCCCAGCCGACGCGGCAAGGGTACGCACGCTACTACACAGGAGGCGATAAGAAAAGCTGAACAGATCAAGCGCCGTGAGCGGGAAAAAGCGCGTCGATGAGGCGGTGAAACAGCTTTCGCCGGCTGGCTGCTTGTTCATAACGAGCGGGGGATGCACTCTGCTCCCGGGATGAAGAACGCGTTGCTGAACGCATGGTTAAAAACGCTCGCGAGCCAGAGTGACGCGCCTGCGGTTTTGCAGGCTGCTGGAGACGCGCTGCGGACGTTTAGGGAAATTGATGCTGAGGCTGCTGACTTCGGGGCTGGAATGCTCAGCGGCTTTTCAAGTGGAAGTGTGGTCGCCGTCCAGCTGGGAAACCACACCTGCTGGCCGGCTGTGTTGCTCGCGTGCTGGCAGCGGGGACTCGTCGTGCTGCCGCTGGAACGGGCGATCAGCGCCTCCGAACGCGAGTCAGCTTTACAGGTCTGCCGCGCAGCGGCTCTCCTCACCGACAACGGCGACGGTGTGGCAGCTGCCCGGCTGGAGCACGAGACGGTCAATTGGGGGCAGCACGTGCCAGTCTTGTTGAAGTTGACGTCCGGCACCACCGCAGCACCGCGCGTCATCCGTTTCCGCAGCGAGCAGCTGCTGGCGGATTGCGTGCAGATTTGCGACACGATGGGGATCACGG
>JACCZQ010000441.1 GCA_013695905.1 Chthoniobacterales bacterium | reverse complement strand
CGACGACAACGCACACGCGCGTGCGGGAGGGATACGCTTTCCACTACCAGACGGTGGCGGAATCAAAACCGCACGGAGTGCGGCTGGCACGGCTGAGCCAGAGCGGCGGACGCTGGAAAGTGCGGCGCGTTAGCGATGGCCAGGTCCAGAGCACATGGCTGACGCTTTGGCTCGGCGCTGCGTTGCTGGCTGCTGCTGCTGTTCTCTTCCCGCGCGGGCGCGATGACTAACCAGTCCGCTTCGCGAGATTCGCTACCATCGCGATGAGCTCCGATGGCTCCACCGGCTTCGAGACATGCATCTGGAAGCCGCTCAACAGCGCCCGGCGCCGATCTTCCGAACGCGCAAACGCCGTCAGCGCGATCGCCGGCACTTCGCCACCTTCACTGGCGGGACGCTGCCGCACTTTCCGGATGAGGGAGTAGCCATCCTCGCCCGGCATCCCAATGTCGGTGACGAGCACATCGGGTGGCGCCTTGCGGAGCAGTTGGAGCGCTTCGGAGCGCCGGGGCATCGCACTCATGGCTGGCGAACGCTTCGACGAGACGCAGAGGACGGGGAACACTGCCGATCGGCTCTGTGGGTATGTTCATGTGGCGGAGTGGTTTTGGTGCGCTAAACCCGCTGAGATGTCACGTCGGAACACTCGCGCGGACACGAAAGGAAACGCTGTAGATTCGTGGCGGAGCGGGCTGGCGCGTGCAGCAGACATAGGTTTCACTCTCCATCCGCCGAGATGCGGGCGCGCGTTTCATTATAGAGACACCACGGCCGCCGCGGGCGTCGCCTAACCAGTCTTAACCAACCCGGAGATCCCATCATGAGTTACATCAAACAAATGTTCGACACGCATCCTGTCACACCTTCGTCCGATCGCGCCGTCGCGATCGAATGCATCACCGCCTGCTATTCGTGCGCGGAAGCGTGCAACGCCTGCGCCGATGCCTGCCTCGGCGAGAAGGAGGTGGCGCACATGATCGATTGCATCCGGAGCTGCACCGACTGCTCGGATGTTTGCCTGGCGACGGCGCGGATCATCTCCAGGTTCACCCGGACGGACAAGCGACTCGCCGGTGCACAGCTGCGGGCGTGCCTGGAGGCGTGTGAGATCTGCGCGGAGACGTGCGAGCAGCACGGCGCGAAGGAGGAGCATTGCCGGATCTGCGCGGAGGCGTGCCGGCGGTGTGCAAAGGCTTGCGCGGCTCTGCTGGAGGAATAAGGGACAGCGCGGGCGGCCGGCAGCTGGTTCACTACGCCGGGAGGGGCCGCAAGGCCGGCCGGAGCTTCCCGAACCAGTGCGCGGTGCAGGGACGGCAAAGGCCGTGGCGGATCTTGGGCGCGCCGATACGAATGGTGCCTTTGCACCACGCGCAAACGAGCGTCGGCAGAGGCCGGGCACTCGGTTTGGTCGCCGGATTTTTCATGATTTGAAAATTGGACAGCGGTGCGCGGATTTTGTTCACACAACTTCTGACGGTCCATGAGCCTACGTTCGGCCAGGCCCATCGGGTGCAGCGGAGCGCGCCAAAAGAGCGGTGCGGCTCCGGGATGGGGCGCCGTGAGCGGTTTGCGTTCGGTGCGGGTATCGCATAGAACGTGCAGATGGCTTTTGATCTAAAGGAGATCGTCGCCTCGCGGCTCGGCGAGAACTACCAGCTGCACGAGCGGCACCTGAATCGCACCCTGGTGGCGGCACAGCGGGTGATCGGTTTTGACAAGGTTTATGCGCGCGCAGAGGGCGCCTACCTCTACGACATGGATAATCGGGATTACCTCGATTTCCTGAGCGGCTACAGCGTTTACAACATCGGCCGCAACCATCCCGTCGTGCAGCAGGCGATCCGCGATGTGCTCGATCTCGACCTGCCGAACATGGTGCAGATGGATTGCTCCTTGCTGAGCGGGTTGCTGGCGGAGGCGATCACGAAACGCACGCCTCCGCACCTCGACGCGGTGTTCTTCAGCAACTCCGGCACGGAGGCGATGGAAGGCGCGCTGAAATTCGCCCGCGCCGCCACCGGCCGGAAGCGGGTGGTGTCGCTGCAGAGCGCATTTCACGGGCTGAGCATCGGCTCGTTGTCACTGATGGGGTGCGAGAGTTTTACGGAAGGTTTCGGGCCGCTGATGGACGGCTGGGACACGCGGATCGCGCTCGACGACATCGCGGCGCTGGAGCACGAACTGGCGAAGCGCGATGTGGCAGCGTTCGTGATCGAGCCGATTCAGGGCAAAGGCTGCAAATCACCGAAAACCGACTTCTTCCAGCGCGCGCAGGAGCTTTGTCTGAAACACGGGACGCTCTTCATCGCTGATGAAATCCAGACAGGACTTGGCCGCACCGGCCGGATGTTCGGGTTCGAACATTGGAACCTGGAGCCGGATATCATCACCCTCGCAAAATCATTGAGCGGCGGCTACGTGCCGTGCGGGGCCATTGTCACGCGACGCGAGATTTACCAGAAGACGTTCAGCCGCATGGATCGCTGTGTGGTGCATTCCACCACCTTCGGGCGGAACAACCTGGCGATGGCATGCGGCCTCGCCTCGCTCGAGGTTCTGGACAACGAGAAGCTGATCGTGAACGCCGCGAAAATGGGCGAGCTGCTGAGGCAGCGCATCGACGCGCTGCAGGCGAAGCATTCTTTCATCAAGGAAGTGCGCGGCCAAGGCCTCATCCTCGCGATTGAATTCCAGGAACCGACGGAGCTGAAGCTGAAGATGGGCTGGAAGCTCCTGCATAAGGTGGACAAGGTGCTCTTCGCGCAGATGGTCGTGACGCAAATGCTCAGCAAACATCGCATCCTCACGCAGGTCGCCGGTCACGCCATGGACGTGATCAAAATTCTCCCGCCCCTCATCATCGGCGAGCGCGAGGTAGAGCGATTCGTCCACGCGCTCGATGAAGTGCTGACGGAGTGCCGGAAATTCCCGGGGCCGATGTGGGAGATCGGACAGAACTTTGTCCGCCACGCCCTCGGCTCAAACAAAGCGCCGCAGCGCAGCCCCGTCTCCGCCTAACGAGTCATGAAAGAACACGAATTCAAAAAACGCACTCCGCCGCTGGTGAAGCCGGTATTGCGGGAGCCACGCATTGGGCATTCGCCTGCCGCACCGGAAGGCGCTGCGCCCGCTACGGCGGTGCATCCGCTGACCGGTGTGCCGGTGCAGCGCGGGGTGCAACGCGATCGTCTCAGCTGGCACCAGTTCAGCCTCGATGCGGGGCGCTACGAGAAGATGCCGTTCCGTCGCTGCGGAAAATCGGGCCTGCAGCTGCCGGCGATCTCGCTCGGCGCGTGGGAGACATTTGGCGGCTACGTCGGCCCGGAGCTGGCGCGGGGTTGCATCTTCCGCGCGTTCAATCTCGGGATCACGC
>JACCZQ010000424.1 GCA_013695905.1 Chthoniobacterales bacterium | reverse complement strand
GGCCAGAACCGGGCAATCAGAGCTTGCACGATGCTCGCGTTTGCCGGCTCGACCGCTGCGATTCGCTCCAGCCAGTCGCGATCCGGCAGATGCACGATGAGCGGATCAAACCGCGGCCGCTCTTTTGCCTCGAAAATCGTGAGGACGGCGGTGGCGTTCAGCGCGTCCGCGGCGAGGCCGTAAACCGTCTCCGTCGGCAACGCCACCGCCTCACCCGCCAGCAGGTGCTGCACTGCGGCAGCGACGCCGTCGCGGCCGTGGAGGATCTCCGTCCTCACGACGTCGACGGGTGCAGCGCACGTCGCGCCTGGTTCACCCGCTCGATCGCTTCCGCCGCCGTTGCACCGAGCGCCGTCAGGTGCCCCATCTTGCGACGCGGGCGCGGTTCCTTCTTTCCGTAAAGGTGCAGGTGCACACCGGGCACGGCCAGAAGGCCGCTCCAGTCCGGCGTCCCTTTCAGCCAGACATCCCCGAGCAAATTCGCCATCGCCGCGGGCCGCAGGATTTCCGTCGAGCCGAGCGGTAATCCGCAGACGGCCCGCACGTGCTGCTCGTACTGGCTGGTGGCGCACCCTTCGATGGTCCAATGGCCGGAATTATGCGGCCGCGGGGCGAGTTCGTTCACCAGCAGTTCGCCGCCGGGTTTGAGGAACATCTCCACCGCGAGCAACCCGACGAGGTCGAGCTTCTCCGCGATGGTCCGCGCGAGTTCCGCCGCGGCGAGTTCCACGGCTGGCTCCACCCGCGCCGGGACGACGGTGAGATCCAGGATGTGGCTGCGGTGCAAATTTTCGCAAACCGGGAACGTGGCCATATCACCATCGGGTCCGCGCGCGACGATGACCGAGATCTCTTTCTCGAAGTCGATCACGCCTTCGAGCACGAGCTCATCGGCGGAACTGGCGCTCCAGATTTCGTCGAAATCGTCGCGGGAGTTGATCGTCTGCTGGCCTTTGCCGTCGTAGCCGAACGCCGCCGTCTTCAGGATCGCAGGGCGGCCGATTGACTCGATGGCGGAGGCGAGTTCATGCGCGCTGCGGACGGCGCGGAAAGGCGCGATCGGAATCCCGGCGGCGGCGAGCGCGTCCTTCTCGCGCAACCGATTTTGCGCGGTGTGCAGGATCGATCCTGCCGGGCGGACATCGCGGAGCTCGGCGCACCATTCGATGGTTTGCGCAGGGATGTTCTCGAACTCGAAGGTGACGACATCCACATCCTGCGCGAAACGCCGGACGGCTGCTTCGTTGGTGTAATCCGCGATGCGGGTGAGGTCGGCAAATTGCCCCGCCGGGGTGTCTTCTTCCGGGGTGAAGATCTCCACCCGGTAGCCCATGCGGCGCGCTGCCACGCAGAACATGCGACCGAGCTGACCGCCCCCCATCACACCGATGGTGGCGCCGGGGAGGTAACGATTCATGCGAGACGCTGCGCCAGCACCGCCGCGGTCTGCTCCTGGCGGAAAGCTTCCACTTTCGCGCGCACGGCGGCGTCGGAGAGGCCGATGATGCTGGCGGCGAGGAGCGCGGCGTTTTTGGCGCCGGCGACGCCGATAGCGAGTGTCCCCACCGCTACGCCGGCCGGCATTTGCGCGATGGAAAGGAGCGAGTCGACTCCGCGCAAGGTTTTTGATTCGACCGGGACTCCGAGCACCGGCAGCCAGGTGTGGGCCGCGATCATCCCCGGCAGATGTGCTGCACCTCCTGCTCCGGCGATGATCACCCGCAGCCCGCGACCAGCTGCACCACGGGCGAATTCCGCCATCAGATCGGGGGTGCGGTGGGCGGAGACGATGCGGTGTTCGTTCGGCACTCCGAACTGGTCGAGGAGCTCGACGGCGTGGCGCATGGTCTCCCAATCGGAGGTGCTCCCCATCACCACTGCGACGATCGTGGGTTGCTCTTCAGACATGCTGCTCCATCGGAGCGAAATCGCGGCGGTTGTAAAGCCTGGATTCCCGTGGAGCCGCCGAGGTTTGCGTGAGGCCGCCGCGGCGCGTACCTCACAGGGTGGAGAAACGCGGCGAGGCAATCGTTTTGATCGGCTTCATGGGTAGCGGGAAATCTTCCGTGGGCCGGGAGCTGGCGGCGCGCACGCGGCTGCCGTTCTACGACACGGACCGGATGGTGGCGGCGCGCGTAGGGCTCACGATTGCAGAGATTTTCACGCGCGACCGGGAGGAGGGATTCCGCGCCTACGAGACGGAGGCTTTGCTGCAAGTGCCGCGCAGGCCGGCGATCGTGGTGACGGGTGGCGGCATTGTGTTGCGCCCGGAAAATGTGCGGACGCTGCGGGAACTCGGCGTGGTGGTGCACCTGACGGCGGATGACGAGACGTTGTTCGAGCGGGTGTCGCGGCGCTCGACGCGGCCGCTTCTGCAGACGCCCGATCCGCGCGCGCGGCTGACGGAGTTACGGCAACTGCGCGCCCCGTTTTATCGGGTCGCGGCGGATGTAGAGGTGGATACCTCGCAGCTGTCGCACCAGGAAGTGGCGGACGCTGTGCTGCAGGCGGTGGAGAATCTGCATGTCGGCTGAACTGAAGACGGAACTCGCGCGGCGCGCGCAGGAGCTGGGGTTCAGCGCCTGCCGGATCGCACGAGCTGCTGCGCCGCGGTCTGGGGCGGAGTTTCAGTCATGGCTGCGCGATGGCGCCGCCGGCGAGATGCAATGGCTGGAACGCGGCGAGCAGAAGCGGCTCGATCCGCAGCAGGTGCTGCCGGGAGCGCGGTCGGTGGTGGTGGTGGCGATGAATTACTGGCAGGGGACTGATGCTCCCGCGCCGGGGGGCAGAATCGCGCGTTACGCGTGGGGTGATGATTACCACGACGTGATGCTGGAGCGGCTGGAGCAGCTCGCGGCGTTTCTCAGCGCGCGTGGTGGCGTGCAGAAGTGTTACGTGGATACAGGGCCGATCCTGGAGCGCGATTATGCGGCGGAAGCGGGTGTGGGGTGGCACGGCAAAAGCACGATGCTGGTCGATCCGGAGCTGGGGACGTGGTTCTTCCTCGGCGAAATTTTGACGACGCTGGAGCTGCCGGCGGATGAGGCGCAGCCGGCGCGTTGCGGGAGTTGCTCGCGGTGTATCGCGGCTTGCCCGACGGGTGCGATCACGGAGCCGCACCGGGTGGATGCGCGGCGCTGCATCTCGTATCTCACGATCGAGTTGAAAGGCTCCATCCCGGTGGAGTTCCGCCGCGCCATCGGCGACCGCATCTACGGCTGCGACACCTGCCTCGATGTCTGTCCGTGGAACCGCTTCGCCGCTGCCTCACGGGAAACAGCGTTCGCCGCCCGATCGGCTACCACTGCCCTGCGGCTCCGCGATTACCTCGCGCTCGATGAGCAGCAGTTCCGCGTGCGGTTCCGAGGCTCGCCGATCAAGCGAATAAAGCGCCGCGGCCTGCTGCGGAATGTCTGCGTGGCGCTGGGGAATGTCGGCTGCGCGGATGATTTGCCGGCGTTAACAAGGGCAGCGGCAGATCCGGAGCCGCTCATCGCGGAGCATGCTCAGTGGGCGATCGGGCAGATCCGGGAGCGGAGCGCCGCCCTCGCACAGCGTTAACGCCATTGTTTCTTAGGGTACGTAAAAGTCCCACCCTGGCGGCTTTTTACATCCGCGACTGAACGCCTTTTGTTTGCAATAGTCTAAGGACCCACTATTTCTCTGGCTCCCTCCGAAGAATTTTCCCCCGTCATGCACCAAACCGCAGCGAACCCTGGAACGGCGGCAGCGCCTTCCCGGAAACGTAAATCGCGCAAGAAGC
The DNA here is from genome assembly GCA_013695905.1 of Chthoniobacterales bacterium. Taxonomy (GTDB): domain Bacteria; phylum Verrucomicrobiota; class Verrucomicrobiia; order Chthoniobacterales; family UBA10450; genus JACCTI01. The sequence continues at coordinate 3,974 of JACCZQ010000424.1, read as the reverse complement.
GTTACATCATCATAGGTGTGGTCGCGCTGCTCGTGCTGTGGGTGGTCGGCTCGATCATCAGCGGCCGGCGCGAAAAACCGATCGAGGTGGTGACGGAACAGGCGGTGCGGAAAACCATCGTTCAAACCGTCTCGGCGACTGGAAAAGTGCAACCCGAGGTCGAGGTGAAAATCTCGCCGGAAGTGGCGGGCGAAATCATCGATTTGCCCGTGGTGGATGGAATGGGTGTGAAGAAGGGCGACCTGCTGCTGCGGATTCGGCCCGATTCGTATCAGGCGCAATTAGCGGCCCAGACGGCCGCGATCAGTTCGGCGAGGTCGCTGAGCCTGCAGCTAAAGGCAGCGGCGGCGAAGACGGAGCAGGATTTGAAACGGAGCGAGGATCTGCACCAAAAGAGGATGATCTCAGAATCGGAGTTCCTCGCGGCGAAGACGGCCCACGACGTGGCGGTGGCGACCTACGAAAGCTCGCTGCACGAGATCGAACGCGCGGAGGCGGGCTCCACCCAGGCACGGGATGCGCTCTCGAAGACGACCATCCAATCGCCCATCGACGGCACCGTGACACTTCTGAATAGCAAGCTCGGTGAGCGTGTCGTAGGAACGGGACAGTTCGCCGGCACCGAAGTAATGCGCGTGGCGGATCTCTCCGCGATGGAAGCCCGCGTGGACGTGAACGAGAACGATGTGGTGACGGTGAAGATCGGCGATAAAGCCATCATCACGATCGACGCCTACGGCGAGCGGGAGTTTAGCGGGACCGTGGCGCAGATCGCGAACACAGGGAAAACCACCGGCGCCGGCACGCAGGAGGAGGTCACAAATTTTGAAGTGAAAATCCGGATCGACGTTCCCGATGTGCAGCTGCGGCCCGGGCTCAGCTGCACCGCCGACATCCAGACGAACATGGTGGAGAACGTGGTCGCCGTGCCGATGCAAAGCGTGACGATCCGCATTGCCGACAGTGATCTAAGCCCCGAGGAGCTCGAGAAGCAGAAGCAGAAAAAGGCGGCCGAGGACCGTGGTGACAACAGCGCGGAACTCACGAACGAACGCGCCGAGCGCCGCCTGGAAAGAGAAGAGCGCGAGAAGCTCCTAAAGGTGGTTTTCCTGAAGGATGGCAACAAGGCGAAGATGGTGCCGGTGACCACCGGGATCGCCGACGACACTTACATGGAAATCAAGAGTGGCCTTGAACCGGGTGTCGAAGTTATCTCCGGCAGCTATAGCGCCATCAGCCGCAGGCTTAAGGACGGCTCGAAGGTGGAGATCGAGAAGCCGGATAAGAAGAAGTAAATGGTGATCCGTGACTGGTGAATGGCTGCATCAATCACCGATCACCAGTCACTCTTCACATTCCGGAACGGTTGACCCCGATGCATCCTAACAACACCCGCCCTCCCGGGCCGATCGTCATCGACATCGAGAACATCACGAAACATTACGTGATGGGGCAGGAGACGGTGCACGCCCTGCGTGGCGTGACCCTGCAGATCCACCGCAACGAATACCTCGCCATCATGGGCCCGAGCGGCAGCGGGAAATCGACGCTCATGAACATGCTCGGTTGCCTCGATACGCCGAGCGCCGGCCGCTACGAATTCAACGGGAAGGATGTCTCTGCCATGGACGACGACGAGCTGGCGGCGATTCGCAATCGCGAAATCGGTTTCGTCTTCCAGACGTTCAACCTGCTCCCCCGCTCCACCAGTCTGCGGAACGTGGAGCTGCCGCTGATCTACGCCGGCATCGCTCCAGCCACCCGCGAAGAAATGGCGGCGCAAGTTTTGCGCGAAGTAGGATTGGGTGATCGCATGCATCACAAGCCTAACGAGCTCTCAGGCGGTCAACGCCAGCGCGTCGCAATCGCGCGCGCGCTCGTGAACGATCCTTCGATCATCCTCGCGGATGAGCCCACGGGAAACCTCGACTCGAAAACCGGCGAGGAGATCATGCAGCTGCTCGAGAACCTCTATCAGCGCGGCAACACCATCATTCTCGTCACGCATGAGGCGGATATCGCGACCCATTCCCGCCGCACTGTCTTCCTCCGCGATGGCTTGATCGAGAGCGACCGCGTCACCGAAGGAGTGGACACCCAGTCGCTCGCTTTCAGCAACTAAGCGTCACCACGGATGAAACGCCTGCTTTACGAAATCAGCGAGAGCTGGAAGATCGCCGTCGCGCAGATGCAGGCGAACAAGACCCGCTCGATGCTCACCGCGCTTGGCGTCATCATCGGCATCGTCGCGGTGACGCTGATGGGCACCGCCATCACCGGTATCCAGAAGGGCTTCGACAAGAGCATGTCGATCATCGGTGATGACGTGCTCTACGTGAATCAATTTCCCTGGTCGCGCGTGGACGACTGGTGGAACTATCGCGCGCGCAAAAAGATCCGAACGGAGTATGCGGACAGGCTCAACCGCATGATCGCCGCCACGCCGAATTCGAACCTGCTCATCGCTGTCCCCACGTCCAGCATCCTGCGCAGCGTTCGCTATGCCGACAGCAATGTCCGGAACGTCTTCGTGAGGGGCACCAACGCAGATTACTCCATCGTCTCCACCGTCGATCCGAAGGAGGGCCGTTTCTTCAACGAAATGGAAGCGAAAGGCGGCGCGAATGTCTGCCTCATCGGCTACGATATCGCCGACGCGCTGTTCCCCACCGGCAGCCCGATCGACAAGGTCATCTACATCAACGGCAACCCGTTCAAGGTCATCGGCGTGGGCGCGCGGCAGGGAAGTTTCCTCGGCCTTTTCAGCCTTGATTCCATTGTCACGGTGCCGCTCCCCGCGTTTCAGAGATACTTCAGCGCCAACAGCGAAACCGACGTCCTGGTGAAGGTGAAGGATAGGGAGAGGATGGCCGACGCGAAGGACGAGCTCACCGGTCTGATGCGCCGCCTCCGCGCCTTGCCCCCGGAGAAGAAGAACGACTTCGACATTAACGAGCAGCAGGCGTTTAAGAGCACGCTCGACCCGATCAAGAACTCCATCGCCATCGCGGGTTTGTTCATCACCGGCCTGTCGCTTTTCGTCGGCGCGATTGGCATCATGAACATCACCTTCGTCAGCGTGAAAGAACGGACCAAGGAGATCGGTACGCGCAAGGCGCTGGGCGCCCGGCGGCGCACTATCCTGCTGCAGTTCCTCATTGAGTCCACCGCGCTCTGTCTCGTCGGCGGCTTGATCGGTCTGCTGCTTGCCTACCTGATGTGTTTCGGGATTGGCCTGGCCGTGCCTTCCTTCCCGATCGAGTTATCGCTGGGTTTGGTCATGATCAGTATGCTGGTGTCCGTCATGACCGGATTGATCTCCGGTTTTGCTCCGGCGTGGTCGGCTTCGCGTTTAGATCCGGTGACGGCGCTTCGATATGAATGATTCACCGCAGAGGACGCTGAGCACGCAGAGGCCGGAATCGGAGACACTTACCGAAGCTGTGATTGGAGCGGCGATCGAGGTGCACCGTGCGCTCGGGCCAGGCCTGCTTGAATCAACTTATGAGGCTTGTCTGTGCCGCGAACTGAGTCTACGTGGCCTCGCGTTTGAGCGACAGAAGCCAATCGCAGTCGAGTACAAAGGTGCTAAGGTCGATTGTGGGTATCGCGTGGATCTGCTGGTGGCCGGACGCGTCGTTGTCGAACTGAAAGCAGTTGATGCGTTAGCGCCGATCACCGACGCGCAACTGCTCACCTACCTCAGGCTCGGCGGTTGGACAGTTGGACTGATCATCAACTTCAACGTGCATCTCCTGAAGCAGGGCATTAGACGCAAGGTTCTGAACCTAGAGGAGGAGATCTCTTTCTAACTCTGCGTCCTCTGCGGTAAAGAAATGAAATTCCGCGAAATCATCTCCATGGCTCTGCAGTCGCTCGGCGCGAACAAGCTGCGCTCCGGCCTCACCATGATCGGCATCACCATCGGCGTGTTTTCCGTGATCTCCGTCATGACCGCGATCGGAGCCCTGCAG
>JACCZQ010000421.1 GCA_013695905.1 Chthoniobacterales bacterium | reverse complement strand
CTCTCGCCTCCTCGACCTTGTGCTCATCGAGGAGGAGCACGGCAGCGTAGGCGGCCCAATGCGGGTCCAGCAGCACGTGGTGCGAGAGCTTCTGCAGAATCTCGATGCCTTCGTTCGTGCGGCCGACGCTGTAGAGGGCAAAGGCGTAGGTGACAGCGGTGGCAACATCGTCAGGGGCGGCATCATACGTTTCTCTGGCCTTGCGGTGCGCTGCGGCGGTGCTCGGTTCGATCAGCAACCCAAGGCGCGCATAGTTGGCGGCGAGCCCGGGTTCGCGAGGTGAGCTTTCATGCAATTGCCGCGCGATCTGGAGCAGGTTCCGGTGATCGTCTTTCGCGCGGTAGATGCGATAGAGCGAATCGAGCGCTTCCCGCCGCAGCGGCACGTGCCGGGCGACGCGCTGCCAGAGGGCTTCCGCTTCGCCGTCCAGACCCCAGCGGGCCGCGAGCCGCGCGAGGTGCGCCTCGTTTTCCGGGCTGGTGCTCGCGGCGCGTTCTGCCGTGCGCCAGAGCGTGTCCGCTTCCGCATTCCCGCCCGCTTCCTTCGTCTGGCGGGCGGCGTAGGCCTGATAGGCGAAGCGCAGATACTCCTGGTCGCCCCAGGAGCCGCTGCGGGTCCAGCGTTTCAGCCGGGACCAGTTCTTCACCTCGGCGAAAGCCTCCGCCATCGCCATCGAGACCGGCGGCGTGGTCGTCATATCCGCGGGCAATCTCTCGACCCACTTCAACACCTCGGCGGTCTGACCGTTCCGCACCATCCACTCCATCAACATCGCCAGGTCCTGTCGATCCCGCGCGGCGACCGGTTTGACGCGCTCAAGCACGGCATCGAATTTCTCCTTGTCGAGCTTCCGGTAGAGATCGAGCGCGAGGAGGTAATCGGTGAACGTGACCTGCTGACTCATCTGCAGGTCCTGCGCGAGGCTATCGGCGCGGTCGAGTTCGTTGCGGGCAATCGCATCGCTCAGCAATGCGCGGAGCGAGCCGGCGCGGAACTCCGGCACCTTCCGGAGCCGCTCCAGCACTTCGCGCGCGCCTTTGGCGTGCTCCGCGTGCGGCGAGCGAACTCGGAGAACAGCGAGGTTGAACTGGTAGAGATCGTTGGTCGGCTCCTGGGCGAGAGCCGCCGCGAAACGGTCGTCCACTTCCTTCTCGTTCCCCTGCGCGCGGGCCAGCCAGCCGGCGACGACGTGGTAAGGGGCTTTGTCACGATCGCTCTCGCGCACGCTTTCGAGCGCGCGCCGGGCGGTATCCAGTTGTCCGAAGCGCAGGGCGGCCGAAGCGAGATTCAGCTGCGCATCGAGGTTCTCCGGCAGCAGGCGCGCGATCTGCGCCCGCCAGGCCACGGTCTCGGCGCGGTGCTGGCGCTCGGTGGCGTCCGCGAGGATGTGAAACGCGGCGATGGAATCCGGCCGCCGCTCGAGCATCTGGTGGGCCGCGACGGTGGCTTCGCCAAATTGCTCCGCCTCGAGCAGCGCGGAAGCCTGCTTCAGCAGGCGGGATTCACGCCAGTTCCCGTAAAACTCCGGGAGGTAGGTCAGGAGGAGAAACCCGAGCAGGAATCCCGCTCCCACCGCGAGCAGGTAGATGGCGATCCGCCCCTTCGCGAAGGAGCTGCGGCGCTCCTGGCGGTGCCTGCGACGGACACGTTTCACCTGCTTCTCCATGGGTCGTCTCCCTATGCTTGCGCCCGGCAGAGTTTGCAACTCAGCTGCGCCGGAGACCGGAGGTGCAGCTTCAGGCGATCGCCTGCTCGTGGGCTTCCCGCACCACGGGCACCTCCTCGATCTGGTCCTGCACCCGCTCGCGCAGACGCCGGCCCCACACGTAGCGCGCGAGCAGCACCTTGCAGGTGGCGGTTAACGGCACCGCCAGGATCGGCCCGAGTAATCCGCCGATGAGCAAACCCCACACAAAGATGGAGACGATCACCGTCATCGGATGGAGGCCGACGGAGTTCCCGACGATGCGCGGCGCGATGAACATCGCCTCGAGGTTTTGGATTCCAAAGAAGAGCACGGTGACGATGAGCGGGTGCCACCAGTCGCCCCATTGCGCGCCGGCGATCAGGACGGCCGGGATCCAGCAGAGGACGATCCCGAGATACGGAATCATGGTGAGGAACACCACCAGCACGCCGATGAGTGGGGCGAAGTTGAGGCCGAGCAAAGTGAGGGCGACGCCGATGAGAATGCCGTTGATGAGGCAGACGAGGAGCTGACCGCGAAAGTAGGCGATGATGTAATTGTTGATCTGCGAGAGGACGGCAGCCACTTCGTCTTTCAACGGGGAGGCGCGCAGCGGCAGGTATTCTTTCCAGCGACGTTCGATCGCCGGGCGCTCCTTCAGCAGGAAGAAAAGGTAGATGGGCACCATCACGAAGCTGAGCAGGAAGCCGGTGAAGCCGAGAAAGCCGCCGATGCTGCTCTTGAGGACGTTCCAAACTTTCTCGAGCAGGGTGGGGAGCTGCGCCTCCAGGCTCGGTAACTGGTTTTCGACCCAGCGTTGAATCCGCTCCCGCTCGGCCGAGGTGAGCTTCGGCGGCGGCGGGCCAATCTCAGGAACGCGGAGCGGAGCGGGCGGCGGGACCGTTTGGTCTTCGATTGGCTCGTGGGGCGCGGGTGCGGCCGCCCGTGGAGACGGGGTGGGGGTGGCGAGCAGCCAATCCACAAACGTGGTCGCGGGAGAGGCCTGGCCTTTCTCGGCCAGCGGGGAGCCGAACCTCTGGTTATAGCGATAGAGGAGATCGACGGCGGCGTCGCGGGCCTTGTTCGTGTAGGCGGGGAGCTCGCGCGCGACGTTGGCGCTTTGCATCGAGACGAGCGGCACCAGCCAGGCGAAGAACGCCGTGATCACGAGAAAGACGATCGCGAAGAGGAGGAGAACGGCCCGGGTCCGGCCCATCCGGTCGCTCAGCCGCGTGACCAGCGGATCGAGCAGGTAGGCGAGGATGACCGCGACGGCGACCGGGATGAGGATCGGCTGGAGGAACCCGATGAGCTTGCCGGCGGTCCAGACGGTGGTGCCGACAATCAGGAAGAGGAAGAGGAGGAAAATCGCGGTGAGCGCCGCCCACATCGTCTTCCGTTGCCAGGCCGTCGGATACCTTCTGGGGGGAGCGGAAGTCATGCGTTAGCGCGGATCGCGGAGCTGCCGGTGCAGCGCGGCCGTCACTGTCTCGGGCCCGTCTTCCCTGCTTCGCCTTTGCTCATCATGGTCCGAGTGCTTTCGATTTTCTCGACCAGCGCTTTGTTGGTCGGATCGAGCGTGACGGCTTTCTGCCAATAGTCGAGCGCCTGCGGGATGCGGTCGAGTTTGGCGTAAGTGTCGCCGATGTGGTCGAACACCACCGGGTCGTCGCGGGTGAGGCTTTGCTCGGCCCGGAGGAGATCTTTGAGCGCTTCATCGAAGCGGCCTTTCCGGAAATGGACCCAGCCGAGGCTGTCGAGGTAAGCGCCATTATCGGGATCGATCTCGAGCGCCTGGCGGATCATCTCCTCGGCTTCGCCGAGGTTCGTGCTCTGCTCGGCCCACATGTAGCCGAGGTAGTTGTAGGCTTCGCCGTTTGCCGGATCGAGCGCGATGGAACGCCGGAGCAGCTCGGCGGCTTTGTCGCGCAGCCCGGCCTGATCGGCCGCCGCGCCATAGTCGAAGTAAAAGCGGGCGTTGAGGAAGGTGCTGCCGCGTTCCTCGGCTTCCTGGAGAGCTTCCTCGAAAGTAGCGACGGCCTGTTGCGTGCGCTTCCCTTCGCGCTGGGCGAGCGCGAGGTAGTAGGTGAACTCCGGGACGTGCGGGTATTGCGCGCGTGCTTCTGTGAGGATGCGCTCGGCGCGTTCGCTCTCGCGCAGCGGCCCGATGAGCAGCTCGGCGAGGCGGAGATAGGTCTGCGGATGGTTCGGATTAATCAGGAGACTCTGCTCATAGTTCGCCGAGGCTTTGGCGAATTCCGCCTTGGCGGCATCCATTTGGTTGCTGCGCAGGAGAGAGCGGCCTTCATCATCCTGGAGCTGAGCCAGCAATTCGTAGGATTGATATTTCTCCGGACTCTCGGCGATGATCTGCTGCAGCATGGTCATCGCTTTGCCCCGCTGATTCGTCATGACGAAGCCGGTGGCGAGTTTCTCGCGCGCGTTCAAATCTTCGGGCTGCAGCTCGAGCACTTTCAGGTAGAGCGGAATGGCTTCCTCGATCTGCTGCGAGGCGGCGAAGTAATCCGCCACGTCTTTCAGCACGGCGGGATGGTCGGAGCCGGTGGCGGCGGCGCGTTTGAAGACTTCATTGACGCGGCTGAGCTCCTCCGGTTTCGCTTCGAAGTCGCCCTGGAACAGGACGGAGGCGTAGAGTTTTCCCAGGCGCGCCCAGAAGACGGGATTGGTGCTGTTTACTTTCACCGCGCGATCGAGGGCGCTGAGAGCCCGCTTCGATTCGCCGCTGGTCAGCTCGATCTCGTAGATGCGCTGGTAGGCGTCGATGTTCTCTGGATCGATCGCCACCGCCTGGTTCGCATATTTCAACGCCTGCTCCGGCTTCCGAAGATATTTCGCGTAGAGAAATGCCAGCTGCAGGTACGGGCCGACCGGTTTCGGATTGGCCTTGATGGCGTCTTTCAGGATGTCGATGGCGCGCGGGACATCGTCCTGCCGCGTGAGGAGCAAGGCGACCCGCGAGGCGAGCTCCACCTCGCCAGGATCGACGGTGAGCACCTTTTGGTAAGCTTTCAGCGCGGCATCGACTTCGCCGTTTTCTTCCAGCCGCGCCCCTTCGACAAAATTCGCGAGCGCGTCGGCCTTGCGCAGGGCCGGTCGTTCGAGTGCGAGATCAGCGGGGGGTGTCAGGCGCACCGAGTCGTCGATGGACGCAGACTTTTTCGTGGTGGCCGCGCGAGTGGGCGAAGCAGCAGGTGAAGGCGCGGCCAGGACCGAGGGCGCACCGAGATTTCCCCACCCGGCGCCGAAAAGAAGCAGCAGGACGAGGGCACACGCCAACCGTTGCTTCCCAAGCTTCATCTTCTGGGAAGGTAGGGGCGGCTGCGAGGCGACGCAAACGAAGCACACGCCTGCCCAACGGGAGCAGACCGCATACCGAAACGACGGAAACGCAGAAGCGGTTACGACTTGTAGCGCAGACGCTTCTTGTGGCGATTCTCCTTCATGCGCTTGCGGCGCTTATGCTTGGAGATTTTCGCCTTCCGGCGTTTCTTCAGTGATCCCATATCAGGTGTTTCGAGTTCCGCGTTTTGCGGAGCGCAATGCAAGCACCGGATGCGTGCGACTGCAACTCCCTTCTTTGTGGCGCAAGTTTTCAACTTGCACGTTTTTGGGCGTTTGAGGATGCAAGTTACAAACTTGCGCTACCGGCCGATGGCCAATGCCTGCTGCAACAGGGAGACGTGCTCTTCCGGCTGCACCTTCCGGTAAAGCGCCGCGATTTTGCCGTCGGCACCGATGACAAACGTGCTGCGCTCCGCGCCCATGTATTTCTTGCCGTACATGCTTTTCTCCACCCACACGCCGTAGGCTTCGACGATTTTGTGGTCGGTATCCGAGAGGAGCGGGAAGGGGAGTTGGTACTTTCCGATGAACTTCTCGTGGCTCTTTGCGTCATCCACGCTCACGCCGAACAGCTCCGCACGTTCTTCGAAATCGCTCCACGCGTCGCGCAATCCGCAAGCCTGGACGGTGCAGCCCGGCGTGTCATCCTTCGGATAAAAATAGAGCACGACGCGCCGGCCGGCGAAATCCTGGAGCGACACCTCGCGACCGGCGCCGTATTTCCCACCCACGGCCGTCGCGCGGAAATCGGGCGCCGCGTCGCCTGCCTTCAATTCGTCAGCCATGCCGACACGATCAGTGTTCGAAGAGGAGAATCAACAACCCGATCACGCTGAGCAGCGCTCCGATGAGGCCGCTCTCATATTTCTCGAGCAAACCAAGCTTTACCTTCTGCACACCACGCAAGGTGAGCCAGGTGAACAGCACCATCCCCGCGACCGTGCCGACGGAGAGGATCAACGTCAGCAGCGCGAAACCCAACCAGCCGTAGCGCACCCCCGACGCGTAGATCGGCAGAAACGCCTCACACGGCGAGAACGTCAGCAGCGTCAGGAGACTCGTGATCGCCACCCGGTCCGAAGGCACCGCCGCCCGCGCCCCGATCGGTGCGGGTGGATCTTCCTCGTTCGACTTGTGCTCCAGCTCGCCCGGGTGCGTGTGCGAATGCCCGCAGAACAAGTGGTGATGCGCGTGCCCTTTCCCGGTGAGCTGTCGATACAGATAGAACAACCCCAGCCCGAGCAGCGCCG
>JACCZQ010000389.1 GCA_013695905.1 Chthoniobacterales bacterium | reverse complement strand
GCGAACGCTGGAACGGCTCGATGTGGATGTCCGACGCCTTTTCCTTGATCGCCTGCACCAGAATCAGGTTCACGATCTTGATGACGGGTGCGTCTTCGGTGTCGTGCGTCAGCCGATCGATGTCGATCTCGTCCTTCTTCCGCGTCTCGACCTCCACTTCGGCCGCATTGGCGATGTCGTCCGCCACCTGCTTCAGCACCGCGCTCATGTTCGCGCCGCCGCTGTGCACGCCGGCCAGTGCATCCGCCACCGCCTTCTCGGTCGCGATCATCGGCACGACTTCGAGTTGCACCCTTCGCTTCACGTCGTCGACCGCGAGCACATTGGTCGGGTCCGCCATCGCCACGAACAGCTTTCCGTTCAAACGCGCGATCGGGACGAGCTTGTTCGCCTGCGCCATGTCGCGCGGGATGAGACCCATGATCTCCTCCGGCACGCGCAGCTTCGCGAGATTGATCGGCGGCGTGTTCAGGCAACGCCCCATGCTGAACGTCATGTCCTGGTCGGTGACGAACTGCCGGTCCGTCAGAATCTTAAGCAGCCGCCCGCCTTCCTTCTGCTGGATGGCGTTTGCCTCCTCCAGCTGGTTCGGCAGGAGGAGCCCGTCCTCGATCAGGACTTCCGCGATGCGTTCGGCGAATGATTTGCTTCTCATCTCAGCCTCCCGTTATGCGCGGCTCTCCAGCCGGTAGATGTCCTGCAGCGCTTTCACGATCGCGTCCGGCCGCGCCAGATACCATGTGACCGTGTAGTCGAGCGATTGCTGCACCGCCTCGCGGCCCGCCGCGTCAAAAGGGTTGCAGCACGCGATCATGATCGTGCGGCTGACCAGATCGAACGGCACGAAGAGCCGCCCGAGCGTCAGGTGATCCGGCAGCATCCGCGCCACCTGGCGATCGACGTCGTAATACTCCAGCGGCACATAGGCGAACTTCGTCCGGTCGATCAATTGTGAGAGCGCCGCATCCAGCTTGTCCGTCTCGACCCGGCAAATCTTGTCGAGCAACGACGACGCCAGCGCCTGGCCGGTCAGGTCCTTGTTCAGGTGATTGGTCGTCTCCAGCCCCGCCGCCACCTCGTCTTCCGGGAAGAGCTGCTGCATCACGAGGAATTTCGCCAGCTGATCGTCGCCGCGTTCCTGCAGATGCGCGTGACGCTTTGAATCGATCAGCCCGCCCTCTGCCGAGCCATTGCTGGAGCCGTGCCCGTTCGCATGCGACACCGCGACGAGACCTACTTTGGCCCCGGTCTCCACCAGAGAGTGTCCCGCCGCCTGGAGACGCGATTCGATCTCGCCGAGCATCGCCAGGATCTCCGGTGCGTTCGCTTCCTTCAGCAGGATCACCTCGCATTCCTGCATGGCGAGGGTGTAGGAGCCGACGTTAAAATACGCCTCGCTCAGGCGACGCGAAACGCGGAGAGATTCCTCCGGTTTCCCGATCTTCTGATAGGCGTCTTTGAGGATTTCGAGCGACTGATAATCGTCCGGTTGTGTTTGAGTGATGACCTCAAACATCTCAATCGTCTGGACGATTTGAGAGTGCTCTTCCTGTGATAACGTGTGTTCCAGCACGGCGAGGTTCTAAAAGCTAGAACCGTGCCCCTGTCTCAGATCTGCGACTTTCACCCGAAATAGTGGGGTTCCCTCGCGGGGGGCCCGATCGGAGGGGGCAATCCTCTCCGTCATTGCCACGGGCGGGAGGCAACGACAGGAGCGTTGCGCTCTTGGGTAGGGCGCTCAAAACGCGGCGTTGTCAGGGAGCGCCCGTCCGTGCGGAACCCGATCCGGCCCGGTCTCCGCATCCGCCGAGACGGACTATGCTACGGCCAAGGACTGCGACTTTTTAGACAGCCTCTCAGAGAGTTTGTTTTCATCTGCGTGAATCAGCGAAATCTGCGGATGAAACTGACTTTTTAGACGCCCTCTCCGACGATCGCGTAGTCGATGAGTTTCAGGTCTGGTACTCCCGCGAAATGCTTCGGACTTCGCGTCAGGACCGGCACATCGAGCGCCATCGCAGAGGCAGCGATCCACAAATCGGGGTAGCCCGGTGTTCGCCCGCCCCGCGCCATCGTGACCCACAACCGGCAATAATGGTCAATGGTTGCCTGATCACGTCGGGTGAAACATCTTTGAACATCGCGCCGCGGGAGAACTCGACCTGTGTGATCCAAGGGATCAAGATCGCTGCATCGCCGGCGTTCCTCGTGAGATCAGAGAGGCGGTCGGGTGTTTTCTGATAGCGCCAGAGATCGATCAGGACCGTGGTGTCGGCCACTATTTCCATGGACCGCTCAGCGCTTGCCTGGTGGAGACCGCGATTGTTTTCACGTGTAACACAGCACACAGAGCACGTAAATGTTATTGTCGTTTAGCGACATTTGCTCTCTTCTGCATCCGCGAAATCTGCGAAATCCGTGGTCGAATCTCTGTCGAAATGTTGCGGCTCCACCACGGATGTCACGGATCACACGGATACTACTCGCGCGACTGCGGCGACCAGATTGTCCGCTGGTTTCCGGTCACACTAATTTCCGTTTGCAGCGGACGATTCGGGATTAAATTGCTGCACCGACGGCGCGGAGCCGTCATTCTCGCGTTCGTTGAACTCCCCAGCCCCTCACTGCCGTCGCCGGAATGCGGCGGCTTTCAGTCTCCTCGAGCTGATGGTCGTGATTGGGATCATCGCCATCGCGATCGGCCTCCTGGCTCCCGCGGTGGGCACCGGGAGCGGCCGTGCTCTGGAAGGTGCAACCCGTCAGTTTACCGCCGATCTTGAGAACGCACGGCAGCTCGCGATCGCCGAGCGGACGCGGACGCGGGTGCTGATTCCGGACAAGAATGCTAATAGCAGCGCCTTCAGCTCAGAGCTTGCCCTCCATGGCTACACCATCGTCAGCCTGAACAAGGTCGCGAATACATGGAAGCAACGTGGCCGCTGGACACGTCTTCCACAGTCGGCCGCATTTCATCCCACCCCCCCCGTCGATGCGGCAACGGAAGAGGCTGTGATAGAGACGCGAAACTCAAGCATCACGCCGATCGACAACAGCGCGTCAGGCACCGGTGCCACGCGTGATTTCACAGGCGCCTACATCGAATTCCGGCCGAACGGCTCCACCAGCCTCGACCCGACCGCTCCGGCGCAGGTGCTCGTTCTCGCCGACGGGATCCCCGACGGAAACGGGGGCATGACAGCGAAGAACCGATCGCTTCAATATCGAATCTCGATCGATCCGCTCACCGGCAGCGCAATTCTCAAATGACGCGGTATCGGCTCCAGAAAGGCGGGTTCTCCCTCGTCGAAGTGGTGGTGGCAATGGGAATCGTCAGCTTCTCCGTGCTAGCGACTGTTGGATTGCTCTCCGTGGCGAACGATACCAACCGGCGCTCTCGCGAGGAGAC
>JACCZQ010000495.1 GCA_013695905.1 Chthoniobacterales bacterium | reverse complement strand
GCTTTATTCCGTCGCACCTCCGGTGCTGTGCTGTTGGGAAAGCACACTGACTGTGTTCTCCACTACTGCTCCGCGCGCTCGCGGACGCTTAGTTTAGGCGGCGTTATCGCCCTGCAGCCTGCGCTTCTTGCGACCTTGCAGCAGCTGGCGCAGCACGACGCGATCTGCTTCTTCGAGCCCGATCACTTTCCACGCGCCGACATAACCGGTGAGGAAGGTGAGACCGGCGACGAGTTCCCCCTGCCAGCCATCAATGAAGAGCCGCAGCGGAATCGCCGGCGCGATGGCGAGCAGAAACGCCAGCGCCGGTCGCCCGAGGGCTTGCCAAGGCCAATGCCACGCAAAGAGGAACCGCAGCTCGAAGTAACGCAACACGCCTTGTGTGATGTAGGCGAACATCATCGCGAGCGCCGCGCCGGTCGCGCCATAAGCCGGGATTAACACCAGGCTGATGCCGAACTGCAGCACGACCGTGATCGCGGAGTTGATCAGATTTAACTTCGGCCGCTGAATCATGATCACCGTCTCCGCCAGACCCACGAAGCTGTTCGTGGCATGGGCGACGGCGAGCAGCCCCACCCACAGCGCGCCGACCTCAAAGCCAGGCCCGAAGATGCGCAACCCGATGCCGCCGGAGAGACACAGCACCCCCATTAACGGCAGCTGCGCCGCCAGCACCCAGCGCGCGAGTTGCGCGAAGCTTTGCTCCATCGCTGCCTGATCCTTCACCGCGGACTGGCGCGCGATGATCGGCGTGAACATCGGATCGAACGCCTGCCGCACCTTTCGCATCCCGCCCGAGATCTCGACTGACGCCACGAAGATGCCGACCGTCGCAAGCGTGACGCCCACCGTCGGCCCGAGGAAGCCGAGCAGCAGCACATCCATGCGCATGATCAGGATGTTCAGCAGGCTGTAGATGGCGATCGGAGAGGAGAACCGCAGCATCGGGCCGGCGACCGCCTCCGCTGCGACGGCCGGTATGCCGCGGAACAATCCGCGCGCGAGCGTGAACGCCATCAGCCCGCCTGCGGTGGTGCCGAGCAGCACCGCGACTGCCGGCGCGAGCCCGCGCAGACCAATCGCAATTGCTATCAAAAGCGCCGCGATGGTGCTGAACGTCTCCGTCATGCCGCGCGAGTAAATGTCGTGCTTCATCACCTTCATGCCGCGCGAGACGCCGTTCGAGATGCGGTAGAGAGCGATGCCCGGCAGCGCGAGCAGGATCAATGAAGTAGTCTGCACCAGCTCCGGCGGCTGGCCCATTTTCTCGCCGATGGTTTGAAAGGCGATGATCCCGAGCAGCGCCGTCACGACGCTGAAGAGCAATCCGAACGTCACCGCGCGGCGCAGCACCAGATGACTGCCGCCGTGGTCGCCTTTCGCCTGCCGGCCCGCCACCAGCGCGATAGTGCTCGTGTCCATGCCCCACGTGCCGAACTTGCTCAGGAAATCCATCGTCGAGAACGCCAGCCCAAACGTGCCCAACGCGGTCCGGCCGAGCAGCCGTGCGATGAGGAAAGTGAAAATGCCGCGCAGGTTTGCGGCGAGCAGCGCCACGATGTTAACGAGCGCGCCACGCGCCAGCTCTGTGCCGGGGTGCGGGCGCAACTCGACCGTGGTGCGCAGCGCGTTCTCGTCCTCCGGGGATTTCATCGGCGGGAGAGTTGTAGCGCACCAGCAGGCGCAGCGCACGCGGATGCGTGGCCGATGTCGCAGCAGCTTACCAGATCATGCCCGGAGCAGTCTGGAGATACTGATCGTCCGTCAGCTGCGCGAGCATGAAATCGGCGACATCAGCGCGTGAACTCCACGTGGGCCAGATGTAGCTCCCCACATGGACGCCGTGCTGGTAGCGGCCGCGTTTCGCGCCGTTCGTGAGCACGCCCGGTCGCACGATCACCCACTCCAGATCGCTGGCGCCGATCAGCTGCTCCTGGCGCGATTTATCCCAGAAGTAAATCGGCAGAGCTACCGGCAGCGCGAAGAAGGTGCCGATGATTCCCATCCGGCCGGCACTGTTGCCGAGTCCTAAAGCCGTCACGCAGACCAGCCGGCGCACACCTTTCTTCTTCATCGCGGCGATGACGTTGCGAATACCTTCTGCCTGGACGTGACTCGGCACCCACAGCCGACGATGGCCGAGCGCGGAAAGCACCGCGTCCTGACCCTCGACGGCCGCTTCGACGGCGGCCGAATCCAGCACGTCGCCACGCACGATCTTCAATTTTGGATCCGTGACCTGCAACCTGGCCGGATCGCGCACGAAAGCCGTGACTTCATAGCCTCGCTCCAGCGCCTGCTGCACGAGCTCGCGTCCCGTCCCGCCGGTCGCACCGATGACCAGGACTCGGGAAATCTTCCTACCCGAAGGCTTGAGGGATGCTGCCTTCGCCGACCAGACGCCGCGGCGCGCCATCGTCAGAGTGAGGACGAGTCCGTAGAGCAGGAAAAAAAGAACCTTCATCGAAGAGTTAAGGAGCAGGATTTTCTTACCTTCCGCGTTTCCAGGAAGAACTTCATCAACAACAATTTAAACTGTAAACAAATAATTGACACTGTTGTGAGGCGCTCTCTACGGTTGCCTTCCAAGCGACGATTCCTCAAGGGTGGGACTTGTTCGCCTTGGCGAGGCGCCTGCGCGCCAACGGCGCGGGTGCAGTCTCGAACTAAAGAAGTTTCTGGCTCCTGATTCAGCTGCTGGGGAGCGCACGCTTGTAGCGTGCTGGTGATCGCATTCTGCGATCACGAACTTCCATAGCGTTAGACGCTGCGGATCAGGCGGCATTTCCAAGGAAAGTTCGTCTCTGCAGAATGCCTCGACCAGCACGGCTGGAGCCGCGCGCTCCCCGGAACAGCAGCGTCAGCTCTTCGGGAGTAATTCGCTCACGAGCGCCTGCTCTTCCTGCAACTCGCGCACCGACGCATCCACTTTCGAGCGGCTGAATTCGTTCAGCTCGACACCCTGGACAATCTCCCATTTGCCGCCTTTCGCGCGGACCGGGAACGAGGAGATCAGTCCCTCCGGCACGCCGTAGCTGCCATCGGAGCAGACCGCCACGCTGTGCCAATCACCTTCCGGTGTGTCATTCACCAGTGACGTGATGCTGCCGATGCCCGCATTTGCGGCGGAGCCGGCGGAGGAGAGCCCGCGCGCCTTGATGATCGCGGCGCCGCGCTGCTGCACCGTCTTGATGAACTCTTCCTTCAGCCAGCTTTCATCGCTGATCACTTCCGCGGCTGATTTGC
>JACCZQ010000377.1 GCA_013695905.1 Chthoniobacterales bacterium | reverse complement strand
GGTGGCGACGGTCAGTGTCTGCGCCATAAATGCGCCGCAAGTATTCCACGGCACCAATGCGGAAGTCATTGTGCCGCCATCTTCCAGGCAGCGGGAGAGATTCTTCGGATGGAGCCGGCGTCGCTGGAACTCCGCCCGAAACATGCGCCCCGGGATGACGATGGCGATGTATTGATCGGACGCGACCACATTCATGCTGAAGGCGGTGGCAAGCGTCGCCGCAATCAGGCTGCCGGTGCCGCGCACCGCCCCGAGGATGGAGGCGGCGATGCGTTGCAGCATACCGGTCGTCTCCATGACCGCACCGAACATCATCGCGGCGACAATGAGCCACACCGTCTGCAGCATGCTGGCCATTCCGCCGCGGGAGAGCAGCTCATCGAGCGCGGTGTTTCCGGAGCTGAGTTTGAATCCATCGAAGAGTGAGGTCCACGCGCCCTTCGCTAGAGTGGCGCCGTGGCCGAGCTCCGGCTGCGCGACGTAGGCGACGACGGCGGCTTGTTGGAAGATGACGGCAAATAGACAACCGACGAGCGCTCCGACGAGCAGCGCGGGCAGCGCAGGCATCCGTGCGACCACGAGCCCGAGTACGACGGCGAGCGGAATCAGCATGTGCGGCCCGATCACGAATTGGGTGCTGATCGCCTGCCGGATTGCATCAACACTGGTGGTGTCGGTAGGTGCGGTTCCGCGGAGGCCGATGATGGCGAAAAGCACAATGGCGATGCTGATGCTCGGCACCGTCGTCCAAAGCATGTGCCGGATGTGCGTGAAGAGATCTGTGCCTGCCATGGCCGGAGCCAAATTGGTGGTGTCGGAGAGCGGCGACATTTTATCGCCGAAATAGGCGCCGGAGACGATCGCCCCCGCCGCCATCCCGAGGTGCAGGTTCTGCGCGGCAGCGATGCCGACCAGCGCCACGCCGACCGTACCAGCCGTCGTCCAGGAGCTGCCCGTAGCAAGCGAGGTAATGCAGCAGATCACACACGCGGCGGCGTAGAATACCGACGGCGTCAGGATTCCAAGGCCGTAGTAAATCATCGATGGCACCACACCGCCGAGAATCCAGGAGCCGATCAGCGCGCCCACCATCAGCAGGATCAGAATCGCGCCCATCGCCAATGAGATGCCCTCAACGATCCCGCGCTCCAGCTGCTTCCAGGTGTAGCCGTTTGCGATCCCGAGAATGATTGCGACGCCGGCGCTGAGGATCAGCGCGATCTGGCTCGGGCCGCGGGAGGAGCTATCGCCGAACAGGTAAACGGATGCCGCCAGCATCCCGATGAGGAAGAAGACCGGGAGGAGCGACTGCAGCAGCGACGGAGACCGCGGCACTTCGGGTGTCATGGCGGGAACGGTATCACGTCCGCTGCAGCTGCCGCAGCAATTTCCTTAACGTGGAGCCGAAGCGTGCCTACTTCTCTTTCGCGAAGTAGTAACCAGCCAGCGGCACCGTGGTGAGGATGCCCACTCCGAGCAGCGCCCAGCCGACGGCTCTTCGCTGCTCGTCGTTCATCTTCTCCACCAGGAGCAGAGCCGCACCTGCGCCTAGCATCACGCGGGTGGCGGCGACCAGCGCCAGCATCGGGAGGGGGACTTCTTTCTTGATCATAACATCAAGAGATCGCGGCTCGGGCGCCTGCTAGTCCTTTTCGGATTTGTCGTAGAACAGGATGTTGACGAGCAACACCACGCCCGAAGCGGCGGCCGCGAGGAACAGGATAATGGCGAGGCCGGGATAACCCCAGATCTGGAACGTCGTTTCCACGCGCATCAGCAAGGCTGCACCGACGATCAGCGCTGCAATGATGAGCCCGGTGGTGATGCGGTTCGCCACCTTCTGGAACCCGACGATCAGCGTTTTCTCGTCGATCGCGTCCACCTCCACCTTCAGCTGGTTGTTCGCGATCGCGTCGAGGATTTTGTTGATCCGCGCGGGCAGTCGCTGCAGCAGATCCTTGAGCTCGAGAACGCCGCTGAAAAGATTGCCGGGCGAGAGGCTTTTCACGAGCCGCTGCTGCATGATGTTCGCTGCGTTGCGGCGGATGGAAGCGTTTGGGTCGAACTCCGGAGCAATCGCGCGGCCGACCTGGTCGAGGTTCAGCAGCGTCTTGCCGAGCATGGTGAGCTCGGACGGAACGCGGATGTTGTTCTCGCCTGATGCCTGCGTGACTTCCAATACGAGGCGGCCGACCTGCATCTGCTCAACAGTGGCGCCTTGCTGCTTCGCGACGATTTCCGTGATGGCGCGGCGGAACTGCACCTCGTCGAAATTCTCTTTCTTGT
>JACCZQ010000491.1 GCA_013695905.1 Chthoniobacterales bacterium | reverse complement strand
GTGTGAAACACCTGCAGCGCCGCCGGGCCATAGATGAACGCGCTCCCGGGCTCCGCCACGATGGCCTGACGAATGGCGATCGCGTCGCGATCGCCAGGATCATCGCGGTGCAGCTGAAACGCAGCCTCAAGGCCGGCCGAGAAATCGAGCAGCTGCCGAACCGTAACCCGAGCTTTGCGCGGATCGTTTCGCCACGATGGGATGGTGTCAGCCACCCGCTCGTCGAGGTTGAGTAAACCATCCTGCGCCGCCACCAGTGCAGCCAGACCCCAGAACGCTTTCGTGCCGCTGTAGATCCGGTGCGGGGTGGTGCCGTTCTGCTCGTGCAGCGTTTTGCCGTTTTGGATGATGAGCAGGGAAGTGCCGCGATGTTTTGCGGAGTAGTTGCCGGCCGCGCGAACGTCGAGTGCTTCGGCGGCGGCGGCGCCGGCAAGAAACAGCAGCGCGATGAGCAGATGCAATCTCACAACTGCTTCAGCGATTCCCGCAGCGCGTGCGGCAATGCACTTGCGCCAGCGCCGCCAAGCTGCGCGTCGATCGCTTCCAGCCGCTGAATCAGATCAGCGACTTCCCGCCGCGCGTAAGGTCCACCGGCCGCGGCGCAGAAGTGGGTGCGGCAGCCGAACGGGCGATCCTGGTAGATGAGACAATTACCCGTCGCTTCATCGAGCAGCGGGCAAGCGCCATCGGCGCGTTCCGGGAGTTGTTTCCGCCCGGTGGCGCGGAACGCCTTCGCCGCAACGAGTGCTTCACCTCTCGTTAGGTAAGGTGTGCGGCCGGTGAGCCGAAAGCGACAACATTCCTGCAGCCGCACGCAATTCCGCTCAATGGGGCGCGTGGCGAGTTCGGCATAGATCTGGCGCACCTCTGCGATGGCTCCCGCAACAACCTGCTGATCCCCTCCGCGTTTCATGTTTGAAGCCGAACCGTATCGCAACAAACGCGACGCGGCAGCATCTGAAATTCCGGGGAGCGCCCCGAAAGCGTTCGGGGCAGTGTCACGCGCCCTCGCGGGACACACCCACTGCGGTCAGACTGGGTGGTCGCTTTCATCGCTCCCTGAAAGTTTTCGGCGGGGCGCCGAAAACAGCGGGCGAGGCGCCCGCGCTCCCCAGGCCCATAGCGCGACCGGCGATCCAGCCAGTGGTCCATGCCGCCTGGAAATTGAAGCCGCCCGTGATGCCGTCGATATCGAGCAGTTCACCGGCGAAGTAAAGGTGCGGTACGAGGCGGCTTTCCATTGTTTTGAAGTTCACCTCGCGCAGGTTCACCCCGCCGCAGGTGACGAACTCGTCTTTGTTCAGCGTCTTGCCATCGACCGGCAATTCGCACCGCGTGAGCAGCACCTGCAGGTTCAGCGAATGCGCGCGCGTGAGGTTCGTCCACAGCGTCTCGTCTGGAATGCCAGCCGCGCTGACGAGTTGCTCCCACAGGCGCGCGGGCAGCGGAGCGATGGGTGAGTTCACGACGTGCTTTTTCGGCTGCGTGTTGCGCCGCAGCTGCAGCTCGGAAGCGACGTCGATGTCCGGCATCCAATTCAGCCGCAGCGGAAATTTGTAATCCCACTGCGCGAGCTCACGCGCACCCCAGGCCGAGAGCCGCAGCACGGCGGGACCGCTGACGCCATTGTGCGTGATGAGCAGCGGACCACGTTCGCGCAGTTTCGTCTCCGGCACCGACACCTCCACATCAGCAGCAGCGACACCGGGCAAGCTGCGGAGCCACGGTGTCTCGACGTGGAGGGAGAAGAGCGACGGCACCGGCGGTAGGATGGTGTGGCCTAACGACTGCGCGATTTCCGCACCAGTCGGTGCGCGTGAGCCGCCGGTGGCCAGCAGCAGGCGATCACACACGGTGGTGCTGCGATCTGAGAGCGTCAGCTCAAAGTCGCCGCTCTCCAGCTTCCGCGCCTGCTCGATGCCGTTCCGCGCGAGGAGCTGAACGCCAGCTGCGCGCGCTTCGTGGAGCAGGCAATCGATCACAGTCCCCGACTAATCCGTGACGGGGAACATGCGGCCGTCGGGCTCTGTCTTTAGG
>JACCZQ010000344.1 GCA_013695905.1 Chthoniobacterales bacterium | reverse complement strand
CACGGTGACCTTCAGCTCCTGCACCTGCCGCCCGATCATCGGAGACAGGAAGTAAACTGCTGCCGTCAGCGCGCTGAGCAGCAGCAGGCCGACAAACGTGAGCGACAGGCCCATCGGCAATTTTGTCCGCTCATGAATCCAACCTGCCGCCCCGCGCAGGAGCAGCGCGAGCAAGGCACCCCCGAAAGCGAGCAGCAGCACTTCAGCGGCTTTCCAGACCACGAGAATCGCAATACCCACACCGACGACAATCCCCACCGCCTGCAGAAAGCGCGGCAGCCATGCACCCTGCACGGCTGAAGGAGGTGGCGTGTCGTTCATGGTGGTGCGGCTCGCGACGCAATTGATTCGCATCCCCGCCTCTCCACGGCCCCACGCGCGCTGCTTGAGGGCAGGGGAGCGCGGGCTGCCCGCTGTTTTCGGCCGCCTGCCGAAAACCACCCCGCGCGCGGCCGCTCGTTGCATCCGCACATCTCGTGCTACTCCGCACCACACTCCATCCGGCTCGCAGCCGGATGGTGCGGGCTGGCAGCCCGCGCTCCCCGGAAAAACGGTGCAGCATCTGCCGCTTTCTTGCACCTCATCATGAGGTGAGACGCAGCACCGCAATCTTCGCGTGACAGGATCGCCACCGTGCGCTTTGCATAGGACCGGCAACGGCGGCGACCAGCCGCGAAGTCTCTCGAGGAGTGGCGGCCTAACGAATGGCCACCCGCGAAAGAGCGCGGCTCCCACCCCGCTGCCGCACGATTCCGCTACGGGAAACAGAAGCCAACATGACCTTCGCCATTCTCTCTGTCTTCCTGCTCGCGGCGCTGGCTCCGACGTTGCACCGCTTCCTGCGGGGAGCCACCGGCTGGGTGCTGGCGCTGCTGCCACTCGGCCTCTCGCTCTGGTTCTGGACGCTGCTGCCGCAGGTGGCGGATGGCGCCATCGTCGAGAGCATCCCGTGGGTGCCAAGTCTCGGCCTGGCGCTGGCGTTTCGCATCGATGGCTTGAGCCTGCTCTTTCTGCTGCTGATCGCCGCGATCGGTGCGCTGATTCTCGTTTATGCGGGCGGCTATCTGCATGGTCACCGGCACGAGGGACGGTTCTTCGGTTTCATCCTCTTCTTCATGGGATCGATGCTCGGGCTGGTCGCTTCCGAGAATCTGATCGTGATGTTCGTGTTCTGGGAATTGACGAGTCTCGCGTCGTATTTGCTCATCGGGTTCGATCACGAGCAGCCGAAGGCGCGGGCGTCGGCGCTGCAGGCGCTGCTCATCACGGGTGGCGGCGGGCTGGCGTTGCTGGCGGGATTCATTCTCCTGGGGCAGGTGGGCGGCAGCTATTCGTTCTCGGAGTTGCTCCAGAACGGCGACGCGGTGCGCGAGCACACGCTTTACCTGCCGATCCTGCTGCTGGTGCTGGCGGGCGCGTTGACGAAATCGGCGCAGATGCCGTTTCACTTCTGGTTGCCGAGCGCGATGGCGGCGCCGACACCGGTGAGCGCGTATCTGCATTCCGCGACGATGGTGAAGGCGGGTGTGTTTCTGCTCGCGCGGATGAATCCGCTGCTCGGCGAGACGGTGCCGTGGCACAACATCCTCACGATCGTGGGGGTGATCACGATGCTGGGGGGTGCATTGCTGGCGCTGCCGCAGACGGATCTAAAGCTGCTGCTGGCGTATTCCACCGTGAGCGCGCTCGGGGCGCTGGTGCTGCTGCTCGGGATCGGCACCCGGCTCGCGATGGAGGCAGCGATTGTTTACCTGTTCGTGCACGCACTCTATAAGGCGGCGCTGTTTATGGTCGCGGGGGCGATCGATCACGAAGCGGGCACCCGCGATGTGCGATCGCTCAGTGGGCTCATCCGGATCATGCCGATCACCGCAGTGGCGGCGGGGCTGGCGGCGCTCTCGATGAGCGGGTTTCCGCCGCTCCTGGGATTCATCGGGAAGGAGCTGCTCTACGAGGCCAAGGTGCAATCAGCGGACATCGGGCTGTTGGTCACGGGGATGGGAGTGCTGGCGAATGTCGCCATGGTGGCGGTGGCGCTGCTGGTCGGCTTCACGCCGTTTCACGGAATTTTGCGCAAGCCGGGCGCGCGCGGACACGAGCCGTCGCTCGCGCTCTGGCTGGGCCCGGCCACGCTGGCGGGGTTGAGTGTGGTGCTGGGA
>JACCZQ010000338.1 GCA_013695905.1 Chthoniobacterales bacterium | reverse complement strand
CCCGACATAGATCATGTGGGCAAAACGCTTCGCACGTTCGTGAGCTTTCGCGGGAACTTCCCAGACGTTAAAGCCGGCGCGCGCCAGCGTGATGCGGAAGGCAGGCTCGGCGTCGGCTGACCAGAAGGCGACGCGGCCGTGCGGCGTGAGCGCGTTGCGGATGAGCTGCAGACCGCGGCGGTTGTAGAGGCGCTTGTTCCCCGCTTGCACGAAAGAGGTGGGGCCGTTATCCACATCGAGCAGGATGGCGTCGAACGGTGCGCTGCTGCTGCGTTTGATGATCGCGAAGACGTCGCCGGTGAGCACTTCCACGTTTTTCTTTTCGAGAAGGCGGCCGTTGACGGCGGCGAGGAGTTCGCGGTTCCAAGTTACGACTTCCGGGATTAACTCAGCGACTTGAGCGACTCCGCGATGGCCGATGATTTCCAACACCCGCTTCAGGCTGAAGCCGAGGCCGAGACCGCCGATCAGCACCCGCGGGTTCGGGCGACGCGCGAGGTCGGCGCACGCTTCGTCTGCGAGCAGGATCTCGGAAGTCGTGGAGGTACTGCTCATGAGCTGACGGCCGTTCAGCTTGATGAAGTAATCGCCGTCGTGCTCGTGCAGCGTGAGGCGCGAGCCGTCCGGCGTGCGGGTCTCGGCGAGATTGCGGAACGGGATCATCCTTTCTTCTCCTGCTCTTGATCTTGATCCTGATCTTGCTCTTTCAAACTCAGGGAAGGATCAGGATTAAGATCAAGAGCAGGAGCAGGAAAAGACGCGGTCGCTAGGCGGCCCAGTTCGGCGGGCGCTTTTCGAGGAAGGCGGTGACACCCTCCTTCGCTTCGTCCGACTGGCGCGCCTCCATGTGGTGCGCAAGTGCAGTCTCGATGTCTTCCTGAACCGAGGTCGACCAGAGCTGCTCCAGGAGGCGCTTGGCGTTGGCTAATGCGCCAGGGGCATTCTGCAGATCGGAGGTGGTGATTTTTTGCACCTCGGCATCGAGCTGATCGGCGGCAACAACGCGATTCACGAGCCCGATCTCGCGGGCGCGCTGCGCGTCTATGATCTCCGCAGTGAACAGCAGCTCCCGGACGTCGCGCTCGCGCAGTTGGCGGCGGAGGAATGTCATCACAAGGCCGGCGACGAGGCCGCGCTTCGCCTCCGGATAACCGATCTTTGTTCCTTCTGCGGCAACGACGAAATCGCACGCAGTCATAATCCCCGCTCCGCCTGCAACCGCTGCGCCATGCACTGCAGCGATGGTGATGAGGCGCGTTTGGCTCACCGCGAGCAACGTCTTTGCGACCAGGCCGGCGGATTCGTGAGCACGTGAGGCGTCGCGGGTTTCGTTCATGTCGAGGCCGGCGCAGAAGGCGGGGCCGGCGCCGCGGAGGATGAGGACGCGCTGCGATTCGTCGGCTATGGCGGCATCGATCGCGGCGGTGAGTTCCGTCATCAGCTCGATCGTGAGCGCATTCCGCCGCTCCGGGCGATTCAGCGTGACGGTGGTGATCTCGGATTGCTTTTCGACGAGGACGACAGACATGAGGTGCGTCTATCGTGAAGGGATGACGGAAACTGTCAAACTCATCGAATGCCCGCGCGATGCGTGGCAGGGGCTGCCGCGGCACATCCCGGCGGAGCGAAAAGCGGAATACCTGCAGGCGTTGATCGCGGCGGGGTTCCAGCACATCGACGCGGTGAGCTTCGTCTCCCCGAAAGCGGTGCCGCAGATGGCGGATAGCGAAGAGGTGCTGGAACTGCTCGGGCCGATCGACGAGCAGGTGGAGATCATCGGGATTGTCGTGAACGAGAAAGGCGCGGAGCGGGCGATCGCCACCGGGAAGGTGACGACGCTGGGGTTCCCCTACTCCATCTCGGAGACGTTTCTGCGGCGGAATCAGAATCAATCGCCGGAAGAGAATGTCGCGGTGCTGCAGCGGGTGCTCGGGCGGGCGCAGGAGGGGGGGCTGCAGATGGTGGCGTATATCTCGATGGCGTTTGGGAATCCTTATGGTGACGATTGGTCGGAGCAGCGCGTGGCGGAGGCGGCTGAGATGCTGGTGGGGTTGGGTGTGGGTGCGGTGTCGCTGGCGGATACGATCGGTGCGGCAGAGCCGGAGCTGATTGCGCGGGTGGTTTCCCGCGCCACGAGCGAAGCAGCTGAAATCGGCGTGCATCTGCACAGCACCCGCACAGACGCCGTCGGGAAGATCCTCGCCGCCTACGATGCTGGCTGCCGGCGTTTCGATGCGGCTCTCGGAGGGTTGGGCGGCTGCCCGTTCGCGCAGGATGATCTCGTAGGAAACGTGCCGACCGAGGAAGTTCTCCGCGCGCTGGAGCAGCGCGGCGTGGCACTGCCATTGCACCAGATGTTACAGGCTCCCGCTTCTCTGAACGAAGCGGTTCGGCAGGAGTTCGCCCACTGATCTCCCTTTCCCGCTCAGTGTGTTTAGCATCGTCATCCTGAGGCTGGCGCAGCACGCCGAAGGATCTCGCACAGGGTGCTGGCGTTGACGCGCGCCGGCTCGTATGCCGAGCGCCACGCGCGAGATCCCTCCCCGTCTGCGCGGCTCGGGATGACACAGGCTACGGGTGCAGCGTCTCAGAGGACTGGAGCCTTGGGAGTGTAAGCGGTGGGATTACCGTTTGTTGTTGGTAGAATTACCGGGTATCATTCTTCTATGGCTGTCAGCACCTCACCACGCCACCACGGGATGCCGGCGAAAGTCGTGGCGCTGGTCGCCCTTTCGCCGCTGGAGCAGGTGGAGACGATTCGCAAAGGCATTGCGACGCAGGCGTTTGATGATATCGCCACCGCCATCGGCGTCGGAAAAGAGGCGCTCGCGCGGAAGCTGAATATCAATGCGCAGACGCTGCGGAAACGGAAGTCGCGCGTGCTCTCACCGGATGAAGCGGAGAAGAGTCTGCGCGCGGCGCGCGTGTTTACGTTCGCGATCGAGGTTCTGGGCAGCGAAAATGAGGCTCGCGACTGGCTCAATCAACAGATCCCGGCGCTGGGCGGAAAACGCCCACTCGATTTGCTCGATACGGATGTCGGTGCGCATGAGGTCACGAATCTTCTCGGGTGCATTAAGTGGGGACTGTATGCGTGACGTTCTATCGTCTCGAAGCACTCACTCGCTCGAAATCCGCGCAGGCGTTTAGCGGCGAAGGTGGTCTGCGCTATGCGGGCCGTTGGAATTCGCACGGCACGCGTGTCGTTTACACCTCGAGTTCCGCCGCGCTCGCGTGTCTCGAAACTCTCGTGCACATGCAGACGTCGCCCAAGCCAGAAGAACGTTGGCTCTTCACCATCGAAGTGCCCGATCGCCTCGTCGAAGAGTTACTCCCCTTGCCGAGAGGATGGGATGCGGAGCCCGCCAGTGCGGCGAGCCGAACTGTCGGCGATCAGTGGATCGGCTCGCAGCGCAGCGTCGCCTTGCTCGTGCCGAGTGTCGTCGTGCCAGTGGAAAAGAACGCGCTCCTCAATCCGCGACATCCGCTGTTCAAGCTCGCGTGGGTCAAAAAGCCGACCCGCTTCCGCTACGACCCGCGGCTGCAGTAGCCAAACCGCCTACGTCTGCACCACGCCGGTGTGGAAGCGAGCTTTCGGCATCGGACGCGAAACGTACTGCAGCAGGCGGTCAAGCACGTCGCGCGTCTCGTGCGGCTGGATAACAGCATCGACCCAGCCGCGCGCGGCGC
>JACCZQ010000323.1 GCA_013695905.1 Chthoniobacterales bacterium | reverse complement strand
TCAGCCTGAGCAAGATCGGCGACCAGGGCGTGCAGGTGCTGCAGATCGACCAGAGCCCCTCCCCCGACGAACC
The DNA here is from genome assembly GCA_013695905.1 of Chthoniobacterales bacterium. Taxonomy (GTDB): domain Bacteria; phylum Verrucomicrobiota; class Verrucomicrobiia; order Chthoniobacterales; family UBA10450; genus JACCTI01. The sequence goes on along the minus strand of JACCZQ010000323.1, from coordinate 6,995 downwards.
CGGCAAGGACGAAGGCAACAAACCGGAGTCGGTGAAGGCAGCGAACTGACGCTGAGGAATGGACTACTACTTCATCATCACAACCCTGATGAAGATCGTCGGCGTGGTCTTCCTGATCATCCTGCCGATGGTGTCCTACACCGTCTATGCGGAACGCCGCGTCAGTGCCCTTATTCAAGACCGCCTCGGGCCCAATCGCGTCGGCCCGGCGGGTCTCTTACAGCCCGTCGCCGATGCTCTGAAGTTCATCCTGAAGGAAGACTTCACCCCCGCCCACGTAAACAAATTCTACTACTGGCTCGCCCCTTGCCTCGCCATGGTCCCGGCGATCGCCACCATCGCCGTGGTGCCATTCGGCAGCACCTTGTTCGGAGTGCCGATGGTGATCGCCGACATCAACGTCGGAGTTCTCTACGTGTTCGCGATCGCCTCGTTAGGCGTTTACGGCATTGTCATCGCCGGCTGGGCTTCGAATTCAAAATATCCGTTCCTCGGCGGCGTCCGCTCCAGCTCACAGATGATCTCCTACGAGCTGTCGCTCGGCCTCGCCGTCATCCCGATTTTTATCCTCGTCGGGCAGCTGCGACTCACCGAGATCGTCAATTACCAGATCGCCCACGGCTGGATGATCGCGCCGTTCATCGGCGATTGGCTGAACCCTGTAAAGTGGCTCCTCGCCGTCCCGATGCTGATCTCCTTCGCGGTCTTCACCGTGGCCATCTTCGCCGAGACAAACCGCCTTCCGTTCGATCTTCCTGAAGCCGAGACCGAACTCGTCGGCGGCTACCACACCGAATACGGCTCGATGAAATTCGCCCTTTTCTTCCTCGGCGAATACGCCGCCATGATCACCGGCGCCGCCATCATCGTGACCCTGTTCCTGGGCGGCTGGCATCTGCCTGTTCCCTGGTGGGGTGCAGAAGGTTTCCAGTGGCTCCTCATCAACGGCGACGCGCCCGGCTGGCGCGGCGTCCTCGGCGGCCTCTTCAACATCGCCACCTTCTTCGCCAAAGTCGCGGTGCTGCTCATCGTCTTCATCTGGGTGCGGTGGACGCTTCCCCGTTTCCGCTACGACCAGCTGATGCGGCTCGGCTGGGTCTTCTTCTTCGAAATCGCGCTGGTGAACATCTTTGTCGCGGCGTTGATCATCGCTTATCTGCCGCTCTAATCTTCCTCTCTCTCTTCCTCTCAATCTCGCCGCCATGTTGTTCCATCACGAAAAGCTCACCGTCTACCAGCGCGCGCTAGAATTCGCCGCCTGGTCGCAGGACTTGATTGATGGAGTGAAGAAGAAAACCTCGACTCGCGACCAGCTGGAACGTGCCGGCGACAGCATCGCGCTTAACATTGCCGAAGGAAACGGCAAGTTCTCCCAGAAGGATCGCGCCCGGTTCTTCCAAATCGCTCACGGCTCCGCTCTGGAATGCGCAGCCTGCCTGGATCTACTGGTTGCCCGCCGTTGCTGTGAAGAAGACTCTATCGTGAAGGGCAAGCACATCCTTCAGGAGGTCGTAAAGATCCTGTTCAAGATGCTCGATCAGCTCGGCTGCCGCATCGCGGAGGATCCTCCCACCTACTCTACCTCTTCCTCTACCTCTGCTTCTTCTCTCTCTGAAGACTTCGCAGAAGAGCCCGCGTCGACGCTGAAGCAAAAGCACAGACAGAAGAAGATTAAGAGGGAGCGGTAGAGGAAGAGTAGTTATGGCCATCACCGTCTCCCGCCCCAAGCTCAACTGGAAAGAGCGCATCTATCTGCCTGCGATCCTCAGCGGCATGGCCATCACCCTGCGCCACTTCAAGAACATGCTCTTCGGCCGCACGAAAGTGACCATGCAATACCCGGAGGAAAAATGGGACGCCCACATGCCGGAGCATTACCGCGGCGCACCGGCGCTGGTGCGGGACACCGCCGGTCGCATCCGCTGCGTCGCCTGCCAGCTGTGCGAATTCATCTGCCCGCCGCGCGCCATCAAGATCATCCCGGGCGAGCTCCCCTCCGACGACAAATTCGCCAAGGTCGAGAAATACCCTAACGAGTTCGACATCGACATGATCCGCTGCATCTACTGCGGCATGTGCGAAGAAGTCTGCCCGGAGCAGGCGATCTTCCTCCGGAAAGATTACGCGATCACCGGCTTCACCCGCGCCGACATGGTGCACGACAAAGAGAAGCTGCTGGAGATCGGCGGCGTCATGGAAGGCGTCGTCCTGAAGTGGAACGAGAAAAAGTGAACTCATTGCTGATTGCTGAATTCTGATTGCTGATTTGACCCGAATCCACCGAGCGATGACCACCGCGCCTCAATCAGAAATCAAAAATCAGAAATCAGAAATCCCCTAGATGCCCGCCCTGCTCTTCTGGATCTTTGCCGCTGCGATGCTGGTGTTCGGCGCTGCCGTCATCATCAACCGCAATCCAGTCGCGAGCGCCCTCAGTCTCGTCATTAGCTTCCTCGGTTTGGCGGCATTGTTCATGTCGCTCGACGCGTATTTCATCGGCATCATCCAGGTCCTGGTTTACGGCGGCGCCGTCATGGTGCTGTTCCTCTTCATCATCATGCTGCTCGATCTGCGCGCGGAGAAAGCGCGGAGAATCAACATGGTGGCGTTCGCCGGCGGCATCGCGGTGGCGCTGGCGCTGTTTGTCCAGATCTACCTCGTCGTCTCACAACTCCGCGGCGCGAACGCGACTGCTCCCGCTCTCGCCGATCCGGCCGCTGACGACGTCCGCGGCGTCGGCCTTCTCCTGTTCGAAAGCTACAACCTGCCGTTCCAGATCATCGCCGTGCTCGTGCTGGTGGTGACTATCGGCGTCATCGTCCTGAGCAAACGGGAGCTCCGCTAGGGATGGCAACGCTCGGCCACTACCTCCTCGTCAGCGGGCTGCTCTTCACGATCGGCTTCGCGGGTGTGCTGCTCCGCCGGAACATCATCATCATCTTCATGTCTCTCGAGCTGATGCTGAACGCCGCCAATCTCTCCTTGGTGGCGTTCTCCCGCTTCCGCCTCACGGCTGAGGGGCTGCCAAACTACAACGCCCAGGTCTTCGTCTTCTTCATCATCACCGTCGCTGCTGCCGAGGTGGCGATCGGCCTCGCCATCATCGTGGCGCTCTACCGCGCCCGACAAACGACGAACGTGGAAGACATCACCGCGCTGAAATTTTAGCCCGCGAATCACGCGAATGTACGCGAATGGCAGACAAGCAACAGATCGTCTACAAGGAGGAGAGTTACGCGATTGTCGGCGCGTGCTTTGCCGTCTCGAACGACAAAGGCTGCGGCTTCCTGGAGCCAGTTTACCAGGAGTGTCTGCAGATCGAATTCGAGCATCAGCGAATCCCGGCCATTGCAAAGCCGTCGCTGACCCTCAGCTACCGCGGCCGCACGTTGCAGCGGACGTATCAACCCGATTTCGTCTGCTATGGAAAGATCATTGTAGAGCTGAAGGCTGTCTCTGGCATAGCAGACGAACACCGGGCGCAACTGCTGAACTACCTCCACGCCACCGGGTTCGAACTCGGCCTGCTAGTAAATTTCGGCCATTATCCGCGGCTCGAATACGAGCGGATCGCGAAAACTCGCCGCCCACCGAAGAGCCATGATCCCTCAGATGCTTCGTTCTGATTATTCGCGTCCATTCGCGTGATTCGCGGGCAATTTTCATGACCGCCGCGTTCCCATGGTACGTCCTGCTGCTGCCGCTCATGTCAGCGGTGGTGATCCTGCTCTTCACCCGCCGCTCCGGGGCGATCAGCTCCATCGTCTCCGTCGGCGCGGCCGTGATCGGTTTCGCCTTTAGCTGCGCCATCTTCGCGTCGCCGAACACCTCCTCGCTCGAACTCACCTGGATCAACATCCCACCAACCCTCGAGGTGCCGCTCGGCTTCATCCTCGACGACCTCAGCAAAACCATGCTGGTGCTGGTCACCGGCGTCGGGGCGTTGATCCACATTTATTCGTTAGGCTACATGCGCGATGACGAAGGGAAGTGGCGGTTCTTCGCCTCCCTTTCCTTCTTCATGTTCTCGATGCTCGGCATCGTGCTGGCGAACAACTTCGTCATGATGTTCATCTTTTGGGAGCTGGTCGGCGTCAGCTCCTATCTGCTGATCGGCCATTGGTTCCACCGCGACAGCGCGGCTGAGGCGGCGAATAAAGCCGTGATCACGAACCGCCTCGGCGATTTCGGGTTCATGATCGGCATCCTCATGGTCTGGACCTCCACCGGCACGGTGGTGTTTACCGAAGCAGCGGAGCGGATGGCGACGATCACCACCCATCCCGGCTATCTCACGGCGGCCGCGCTCCTGATCTTCTGCGGCGCGATGGGCAAATCCGCGCAATTCCCGCTCCACGTCTGGCTTCCCGACGCAATGGAAGGCCCGACGCCGATCTCCGCCCTTATCCACGCCGCCACCATGGTGGCAGCTGGCGTTTACATGCTGGTGCGGGTGAGCTTTCTCATTCAAGCGTCACCGCAAGCGCTGATAGTGATCGCCTGGATCGGCACCATCACCGCCGTGATGGCCGCCCTCATCGCGACGCAGCAGAACGACATCAAACGCATCCTCGCCTACTCCACCCTCTCGCAGCTCGGCTACATGATCATGGCCGTCGGACTCGCCGCGGGAGACGCGGCGATGTTCCACCTTTTCACGCATGCGTTCTTCAAGGCGCTGCTCTTCCTCGGCGCCGGCTCCGTCATCGTGATGCTGCACCACGAGCAGAACATCTGGAAAATGGGCGGCCTCGCCGGGCGGATGCGGATCACCTTTTTCACCTTCCTTATCGGCACGCTCGCGCTGATCGGCTTCCCGTTCTTCAGCGGCTTCTTCAGTAAGGACGCCATCCTCGCTGTCGCGCATGAGAAGAGCACCCCGATCTTCGCGCTGGGACTGTTCAGCGCCTTCCTCACCGCGTTCTACATGGTGCGGCTGGTGCTGGTGGCGTTCTTCGGCAAGGCGCGCAGCGAAACGGCCGGGCACGCCAAGGAAGCCCCCGCGGTCATGACGGGGCCGCTCGTGCTGCTGGCGATTCCGTCGTTCCTCGCCGGCTTCGGATTTTTCGCGACCAGGTTCCTGCCGACGCCGCATGTAGGTCACGCTGGCAATTTTATCCCGATCACCGTTACCAGCACGATGGCCGCCGGAGTGCTTGTCGCGTTTTTCCTTTACCGCAATCGCGAGCACGACCCGCTCGAGCTCCGTCCGCTCCAGCGCCGCTTCTATTTCGATGAACTCTACGCGTGGCTGATCCGCGTCACGCAGGGAACGTTGTCGGGGTTCTCCGCGTTTTTTGATCGCTGGATTATTGATGCCGGGGTGGTGCGGGGCGCCAGCAGCGGCACGTGGGGTGTGGGCGCGTTGCTGCGCCTGATGCAGGTCGGCAATCTACAGGCGTATTCATTCATTTTCGGGCTCGGGATTGTCGGGCTGATCTACTACTCCGTCTTCCGATGATCCTGCTCTTCATCGTTTTCGCGCCGCTGCTGGCGGCGGTGCTGATCCTTGCCGGAATGCCGGCGCGTCGGACTGCGATGATCGCCTCCGGGCTGACGCTGGTCGCCGCCGGGATGGCATTTGTCGGCTTCGATCGGACGCACCAAGGCTTCAGCTATGTCACCTCCGTGCCAATTAGCGAGGAGTGGCGGCTCAGCTTCACCCTCGGACTTGACGGTTTGAGCCTCGTGATGGTGCTGCTCACCGCCATCGTCACGTTGGCAGCGGTGTGGTTCGCAAACCCCACGAACGGTCATCCCGAGCCCGCGCAGACGGCGAGGGATCTCGCGCCGACTCCCGGCGACGGTCCGGCGAGTGGTGAAGCGCAAGGCGAGGACGTGAGATCCCTCGGCGCGCTGCGCCAGCCTCGGGATGACAGCTTTGGCACGCGCAGCTTCTACGCCTGTCTGCTCTTCATCGCGGGCGGCGCGATGGGTGCATTCGCCTCGCTCGATTTGTTCTTCCTCTATGCCTTCCACGAGCTGGCGCTCATCCCCACCTTCCTGCTCATCGGCATCTGGGGCAGCGGCAATCGGCACGCCGCCGCATGGAAGGTCACGATCTACCTCGCGACCGGCAGTTTCATTCTGCTCATTGGATTAATCATGCTCTACCGGAGTGTGCCGGAAGCCGCGCGCAGCTTCGATCTGCGGGTGCTGCAGGCCGCCGCCAGCGCGGGACAGATCAGCGCCGAAGCCCAACGCCCGATTTACCTGCTGCTCCTGATCGGCTTTGGAATTCTGATTTCGCTCTTCCCGTTTCACACCTGGGCGCCGGAAGCGTACGCCTCCGCGCCGGCACCCGCGGCCATGCTGCACGCAGGGGTGCTGAAGAAATTCGGGCTCTACGGATTGCTCCGGATCGCGGTGCCGATGCTGCCGGAAGGAGCGCGCCATTGGGCCTGGTTGCTCATCATTCTGCTGCTCGGCAATATCATCTACGTCGGCTTCGTCACGCTCGCGCAGAAGCGGCTCGATTGGATGCTCGGCTACTCCAGCGTGATGCACATGGGCTACATCTTTCTCGGCATCGCCAGCGCGAACATGCTCGGCCTCAACGGCGCGACGATTCTCATCTTCGCCCACGGTCTCTCGATTGCGCTGCTCTTCGGGATCGCCGGAGAGCTGCGGGCGCGGACCGGCACGCTCGTGTTGTCGGAGCTCGGAGGGCTGGGCAAGGTGATGCCGTTCGCCGGTTTCGCCTTTGGGCTGGCGGCGTTCGCGTCTCTCGGGCTGCCGGGCTTCGCGAATTTCACGGGCGAAGTGATGATTTTCTTCGGCGCGTTTCGCAACGACGCCAGCATGGAAGGCTTCGGCCTCTTCCAATGGGCGACGGTGCTCGCCCTTTGGGGCATCGTGATTTCGGCGGTTTACATGCTGCGCGCCTTCCGGGCCGCGTTCATGGGCCCCGTACCTGAACAATGGAACGTGTTGCCCGATCTGCGCCGCGGTCTGCGGCTGCCGGTCGCGCTGCTGATCGCCGGACTGCTCTGGCT
>JACCZQ010000301.1 GCA_013695905.1 Chthoniobacterales bacterium | reverse complement strand
TACGGTGCTCGATGCGTGTGAGTTCTTTGTCCTCTACAAATTCTTCGCTTTCCCGGTGGTCGATGCCGAACGGCGAATCGTCGGCGTGGTGGATGTGAACCTCTTCGCCGAGGAGCTGCTCAGCAGCAGGGATAACGCCGAGATCGAGAAGGACGAAGTTTTCGAAGTGGTCGGCTTTCATCTTTCGCAGGTGCGGGATGCGTCGCCGTGGCGCGTGTTCCGCTACCGCTTCCCATGGCTGCTGGCGACCGTCGCCGGCGGCACTGCATGTGCGATTCTCGCGGGCCTGTTCGAGGCGACACTCGCGTCGAGTTTGGTCATCGCATTTTTCCTCACGCTCGTGCTCGGCTTGAATGAGAGCGTCAGCATGCAATCGATGGCCCTCACTATCCAGGCGCTGCGCAGCACCCGCGTCACGGCACGATGGTTCGGCCGGGCTTTGCGACGCGAGATGATCAACGCGGCGCTGCTCGGCCTCGGCTGCGGCACGACCGTTGGCGCAGTGGTGTTCCTGTGGCAAAGGCACCTCGCCGCTGCCACCACGATCGGCGGGAGTATCGCTGTCTCGATGGTCGCATCAGCTTGTTTCGGCCTTGCGATTCCATCCTTACTGCACTGGCGGAAGCTGGATCCAAAAATCGCCGCCGGCCCCATCACGCTCGCGCTTACCGATCTCGCGACGCTGGCGTTTTACCTCTCCATCGCCACCTTGATCCTCCGATGAACGCCACCCGCTCCGTCTCTGTTGTGATCCCCGCCATGAACGAGGAGGAGCCGATCGCCGCTGTCGTGCAGGAGGTGCTCGCCACCGGAATCCCGCGGGAGGTGATCGTGGTGGACAACGCCAGCACGGATCGCACAGCCGAGCGCGCTGCGGCGGCGGGAGCCCGGGTCGTGTCGGAGCCGAGGCCCGGCTACGGCCGCGCTTGTGCGACGGGTGTGCGGTCGGTCGCCCCGGAGTGTGAAGTGATCGTGTTTCTCGATGGCGATGGGAGCGATTGCGCGGAGCTGATGCCGCGCCTGGTGGATCCGATCTTCCGGGGCGAGCAGGATTTCGTCATTGGCTCCCGCGTCCGCGGCGAGCGCGAGAAAGGCAGCATGAACTTCCAGCAGGTGGCGTCCGGCCGCGGGGCGGGCTTCTTGTTGAAGCTACTCTACGGCGTCAGCTACACGGACATGTGTCCGTTCCGCGCGATCCGCCGCGACGCGCTGGAGCAGCTCGGCATGCAGGAGCAGACCTACGGCTGGAATCTCGAGATGCAGATGCGGGCGGCGCGCGCCGGGCTGCGGATCCTCGAAGTGCCGGTGAATCATCGTTGCCGGACGGGTGGAGAATCCAAGGTCTCCGGCACGTTACGCGGAACGGTTGTGGCCGGCACGCGAATCATCGCGACTCTGCTCCGCGTCGCGGCAGAAAAACGGAAATAACCCTTGGCGATATGGCAGGGTAGCCATATCATCTAAACATGACGAAGATGACAATGTTCATCGACGAAAAATTACTCGCACGCGTCATGAAAATCACCGGCATCAAAACGAAGACAGAGGCGGTGGAGTTCGCGCTCCGGGAGACGGAACGGAAGGCGAAGATCGCCCGGTTTGTGGCCACGGAAACCATCGCGGCAGACGAATGGCGGGGTGCGTTTGATCCGGCCCACGACTTAGCCGCATTGCGTGCAGCGGAGAAGCCAGCGAGCTACAGGAATAAGCGTGGTTCTCGTTGATTCATCGGTTTACATTCAGCTGATCCGCGCCGGGAAAGATCCGGTGCAGACGCTCGCCGGCACGTTCGACATGACGGAGATCGCCGGCTGCAGCGTGGTGCGTTGTGAAGTGCTGCGCGGCATGATTCGGCCCAAGCCAAAGGCGCACCTCGCTGCCTTCTTCGATCTGCTCATCAATGTGCCGACCGATCAACGCGTCTGGGCGGAGACGGAAGACCTCGCCTGGCAACTCGATCGCAAAGGGCGCGTGCTGCCACTGACCGATCTGCTCATCGCCGTCTGCGCGCTCCGGCTGGGAGCTGCAGTTCTCACGCTCGATCGCCACTTCGAGCACGTCCCGCAGCTGCAGCTCGCGTCGTGGTGAACGGCTCGCCCGCTACTTCGCGGCTTTGAAGATCAGGAAGTAATCCACGTCGTCGCCTTTCACGAAGTCGTGTTGCTCAGCCAGCGTATAGCCGGCTTGCTCCGCCTCCTTGATTACCACTTCGGCGTTGATGCCGTGATCGGTGCCGAGGCCACTACGGTCGATGATTCCCACCCGCGCGTCGGGTCGCAGAGCGGGGCGAAGCTTTCGCAGCAGCTCCACCGGCTTCGCGATCTCGTGATACGTCTTCAACAACAGAACAGCGTCCACGCTGGCCGGCGGCAGCATCGGATCGTTCGGCTTGCTCAGGATGGTGCGCACGTTCGTTAGCTTATCTTTCTTCACCCGCTGCGCGATGTGCCGGACGTAACGCGGATTGATCTCCACCGCGTAAACGACACCGCCTTTGCCGACGCGCCGCGCGCTGCGGACGGTAAACCAACCCGAGCCCGCGCCGATATCAGCGACGTGTGTTCCCGCTTCGATGCCGAGCAGATCCATCACCCGCTCCACCTGCAGCTTCTTCGCGCGATCGGCGCGTTCGAAGATGGAGAGCGTGCCTTTGTAAGGATCGCTGGTGCCGCGGGGTTGCCCATCTGCGGGCGCGACGAGTGCGAAAAATGCGGCGCACAGCACCGCTGCCGGTTTGAGGAGATTCACGAGAAAGAATACGTCACCGCTGGCACTTTGGACACCATGCGGTGGTCCGGCCGCCGATCGTCGCGCGCTGCAGCTGCACCCCGTGGCGCGGGCAAACGCCACCCGCTTTCCAGCGTTGGTGGATCAGCCACGACTTCGGCGGATCGGAGAAATCGCGGCCGATGATGCGCATTGCTTCGCGCGACACAAACCGCGTGGCGCGGCGGAGCGCCACCTGCTGTTTCGGGTGGAGCGTTCCTGCGGCGGTGGCGGGAGCAAGGCCGGCGCGCCAGAGGATTTCGTCGGCCATCCAGTTGCCGATGCCGGAGAAGCGGCTTTGCAGCAGCAGCACGGCTTTGATCGGCGCGCGGCGGTGTCGCTGCAGAACCTCCGCCACGTAGGCGGCGCTGAACTGCGGCGTGTGAATCTCCGGCGCGCTGGCGGTCCACCAATCCGGCTCCGATTTGCCGCTGTGGAACCGCACCCGGCCGAAGAGCCGCGGATCCCGAAAGACGAGCGCCCGCTTCGCCTGCCGCAGCACGAGGTGGTCGTGCTTGCCTGCGGCGAAATCGGCGGGCTCGCTCCGCAAGGTGCCGCTCATCCCGAGATGAAGGCCGAGGGAGCTGCCACCGGAGAACCTGAAGAGCATCTGCTTGCCGCGCGCCTGCGATGCTCGTAGCCGGGTGCCGGTCAGCCGCCGCACGATCTCGCGCGGATCGCTCCCGCGGAAGATGCGCTTCCGCGGGTGCAGCTCGACGGCATTGACCTTCCCGCCGAGGCCGCAATCCCATTGCCGACGATAATATTCGACCTCGGCGAGCTCCGGCATCGCGGAAAGTAGCGTGTGCAGCAGCGGTGCGGCTAGTGGACTTTCGCGCCCGCGTGCTACCTTCCAGCACATGGAGAAGGTGATCATCGTCGGCAGCGGCTGTGCGGGATTGACGGCAGCAATTTACGCCGCGCGCTCGAATCTTAGCCCGCTGGTGCTCGAGGGCAGCCATCCCGGCGGGCAGCTCGCCACCACCACCCTGGTGGAGAATTTTCCCGGCTTTCCTGAAGGCATCGACGGTCCGCAGCTGATCATGAATATGCACATGCAGGCGGAGAAGTTCGGCGCCCGTTTTGCCTACTCCGAAGTCACGGATTTCGAGCCAAAGGAGGACCGCATTCGGATCAAGGCGGACGATGAATGGCTGGAGACGCGCACCCTGATCGTGGCGAGCGGCGCCTCCGCGCGCTGGCTCGGGCTGGAGAACGAGGAGAAGCTGATCGGCCACGGCCTAACGAGTTGTGCCACGTGTGACGGCGCGTTTTACCGGAACGTGCCGGTGTGTGTGGTCGGCGGGGGCGATTCCGCCGCGGAGGAGGCGCTATTCCTCACCCGGTTCGCGTCGAAGGTTTATCTCATCCATCGGCGAGACAGGCTGCGCGCGTCGAAGATCATGGCGGACCGCGTGACGAACTGTGAACAGATCGAGCCGATCTGGAATACAGTCGTGACGCAATACATCGCCGACGAACGCGGCGAGATGACAGCCGTGAAGCTGCGCGATGTGAACACCCTCGAGGAGCGGCTGCTCGACGTAGCCTGTGTTTTTGTCGCCATTGGGCATGACCCCAATACGAAGGCATTCCAGGGAAAACTGGAAACCGATCCCGACGGTTATCTACTCGTTAGGCACTTGGCGGAGAGCAAGCATCCCGGCGTCTTCATCGCGGGTGACGTGGCGGATCGCGTTTACAAACAGGCGATCACCGCCGCCGGCTCCGGCTGCGCCGCCGCGATGGAGGCGGAGCGTTATCTCAGCGCCCTCGAGCATTAGCCGGCCACAACTGCTGCCGTGAAGATCTGCGACGTCACGCAGTTCTACTCACCGCGCAGCGGCGGTGTGAAACGGTACGTGCACGAAAAGATCGCGTTCATCGAGAGCTCGTCGCCCGGTGACGAGCACGTGCTGATTGTGCCGGGAGCGCGAGACGAGGTGACGAGGAATGATCGCTCCCGTGTGTACTCGATCCGCTCTCCGCTGATCTCCCGCACCACGCAATACCGTGTGCTGCTTGACCTGCGTGCGGTCGGTGAAATCATCGAACGCGAACGTCCGGATCTCATCGAGTCCGGCGATCCTTACCAGCTGGGATGGAAAGCCATCGCCGCTGGTCGGCTGCACCACATCCCGGTGGTGGCGTTCTACCACTCGCATTTCGCGGAGGCGCACACGCGGAGCTGGCCGCTCCTGCAGCCGGCGGCGCGAGCTTACGTGCGGAAGCTCTACAACGGGTTCGCAGCCACCCTGGTTCCTGCACCGCGCCTCGCGGAGCTGCTCGCCTCGTGGGGAGTGACGAACACGCGCAACGTCTCGTTAGGAGTAAACTCGGAGGTGTTTCACCCGAACGGGCCCTCTGCACAGCGACCGGCGGAGCGGACGCTCCTGTTGTATGTCGGAAGGCTGGCGCCGGAGAAGAACACCGCGACGCTGCTGAAGGCGTTCTCGTTGCTTCCCGACGAGTACCACCTGCTGGTCATTGGCGACGGGCAACAGAGGGAGCACCTCCAGGAGGTGCAGGCGAACACCGGGCGGGTGACGTGGGTTCCTTATTGCGCCGACGCAGGTGAACTCGCCCGCTACTACCGCGCGGCTGATTTGTTCGTACACCCGGGAGTAGAGGAGACATTCGGGCTCGTGGCGGTGGAGAGCCAGGCCTGCGGCACCCCGGTTGTGGGCATCAAAGGCAGCTACATGGACGACGTGATCCTGCACGACCAATCCGCGTGGGCGGAGGAAAACAGCGCCGCCGCACTCGCAGGTGCCATTCAG
>JACCZQ010000278.1 GCA_013695905.1 Chthoniobacterales bacterium | reverse complement strand
TTGGAATCGCAACCAGGGCAAACTCTACGAACACCGCGCCGCCGCCGAGCAGGCGCAGGAGCAATTCGAAGCGCAACGGCTGGCGATCCGCTCGGAGATTGCGACGGCGATTGCGCGAGCGCGGAGTCTTCGCGGCGCGGTCGGCAACTACAGCCGCGATGTCGCCCCCGCTCTGACGCAATCGAATGCGCTGGTCCGACGCGGCTATTCCGAAGGCCTGATCCCGCCGACCCAGGTCATCCAGGTGCAGCAACAACAGGCCTCGCTCCGCAGCGCCTTTCTCTCCGCCACCGCCACCTATCTGCAGGCGCTCGTGGATCTGGAGACCGCCACCGCCAGCAGCCCTTATTTGAAAAAGGATTTCCTCGAGCTCCGCACCACGGAGACCCGCCAACACAGTTCCTACCGCAAGTAATCATGAGCCATTCATCCCTCCGAAAACTCACCCGGACCATCGTGGTGCTGCTCGCCTGCGCAGCGGGACCGCCGTTGCTCTTCGCGCACGAAGGCCACTCCCACGGGCCGGAGATCGGCACCGATGTGATCACCACCGGACCAGTCGCCATCACCGCGGAGGCGAAGACAAATCTCGCGTTGCAGGTCGAGGAAGCTGAGCTGCGCACGCTCGACAAGACGCTCACCGTCATCGGCCACATCGAGGCGATCCCCAGCCGCAGTGCCGCAGTCAGCAGCCGCATCGCCGGGCGCGTCGTGGACATCAAGGCGATGGAAGGGCAGACCGTGAAGAAAGGTGAACCGCTCATCGAAGTGGAGAGCCTCCAGGTTGGCAATCCACCGCCGCGCGTGACCTACTCCGCGCCCATCGACGGCACCGTCACACATCGCGACCTGGTTCTGAACGCCTCCGTCCAACCCGACACGCACCTGTTGGAGATTGTCGATATGTCGGACCTTTACGCCGAGGGCCAAATCTTCGAAGGCCAGGTCGCGCGCGTGCAAAAGGGGCAGAAGGTGCGCGTCAGCGTCGAGTCGTTTCCGGGCGAAACGTTCGATGGATTGGTGGAATTAATCGGCGGCTCGCTCGATCCACAGACGCGCACGCTCAAGGTGTGGGTGCACGTCGCAAATCCCGAGCTGCGCCTGCGGCCGAACATGCGGGCGACGCTGAACATCGTGACTGATGCCGCCGAATCCGTGATCGCGGTGCCACACAGCGCGGTGCTGGGTGAAGCGGGGAATCTGTTCGCGTTTGTGCAGACGGACGAGGAGGGGCTCACCTACGAGCGGCGGCCGGTCGTCACCGGCATCCGCGACGACAAATACGTCGAGATCGTTGAAGGCGTTTACCCGACGGACAAAGTCGTCACGCTGGGCAATTACCAGCTCCAGTACGTCACCGCCGCACCCGCGGCGAATGCAGAAGACGCCAACCCGCACGATGCGCCACCTGCTGCTGCGCCAGGTGCAGGCCGGACGGTCCTCACCTGGATGATCGGCGCTGCAGTCCTGCTGCTCGCGCTGAATTTACTGGCCATATTCATGCGCGGCCGATCGCACGCAACAGAAGCATCATGAGCGGGTCGCAACACAGCCTCCGGGGAGCGCAGGCTGCCAACTTCGACAGACGATCGCCCTCTGTCGCAGCCACACCTCCAAAAGCCTGTCTCGGCAGAATGCCTCGACCAGCACGCTACAAGCGTGCGCTCCCCGGAAGGTGCTGCCGCGCACATTGAACCGTCGATCGCCTAACGCCCCATGCTGAACCGTCTGATCGAGTTTTCGCTCCGCAATCGCCGCCTCGTGGTGGCGGTGGCGGCGCTTGTGCTCATCTACGGCGGATGGGCGGCGACGCAGCTGCCGGTCGATGTTTTCCCCGACCTCAACCGCCCCACCGTCAACGTCCTCACCGAAGCGCCCGGCCTTGCGCCGGAGGAGGTGGAAACACTCGTCACGTTACCGATGGAGACGACGCTGAACGGCGCGCCGGGTGTGAATCGCGTCCGCTCCAGCTCGGGCATCGGCTTGTCGATTCTCTACGTGGAGTTCGGCTGGGGGACGGACATTTACCGCGCGCGCCAGCTCGTGCAGGAGCGGCTGCAGCTCGCGGCGGAGAAGCTGCCGACCGGCGTTACGCCGATGATGGGCCCGATCGTTTCGATCATGGGCGAGATCATGCTCATCGGCATCTCCAGCACTGATGGCACAACGCCGCCGATGGAGCTGCGGACGATCGCGGATTGGACGGTGCGGCAGCGGTTGCTGACGATCAGCGGCATCTCGCAGGCGATCGCGATCGGCGGCGGCGTGAAGCAATACCAGGTGCTCGCCTCGCCGGAAAAGATGGCGGCCTACAATGTGACGCTGCAGCAGGTGCTCGACGCCGCGGAGAAGTCGCAGGTGAACACCGCCGGCGGATTCCTCGAGGGCGCAAACCAGGAGGCGTTGATCCGCAACATCGGCCGCACCACGGACATCGAGCAGATCGCCGATTCGGTCGTCGAAACACGGAACGGTGTCCCGATTCTCCTGCGCGACGTGGCGGAGGTGCAGTTCGG
>JACCZQ010000242.1 GCA_013695905.1 Chthoniobacterales bacterium | reverse complement strand
CGGCATGATCGCGCTCTGCGGCATCGCGTCGCGTAACACCATCATGATGATCGCGCACTATCTGCACCTGATGCAGCACGAGGGTGAAAAATTCACCGAGCACATGATCATCCGCGGCTCGCTCGAGCGGCTCGTGCCGGTGATGATGACCGCACTCACTGCCGGCCTCGCGCTCATCCCGCTGGCGCTCGCCGCCGGCCAGCCCGGTAAGGAGATTCTCTACCCGGTCGCGATTGTCATCATGGGCGGGCTCGTCTCCGCCACGCTCCTCGACATGGCGGTGACGCCAGCAGTCTTCTTCAAATTCGGACGCGCCTCCGCCGAGCGCTACATCGCGCGTGAATCGGTGGACCCGCTCGACGCCGTCGTGGTGCAACCCTCCAGCCGCTCGATTCCGGGCGACGGCATTGAATCCGCCGCCGAAGCTTCCCGTCTCAATAAGCCACTTTCGCAGGACACCTGAACCCGCTCCTGCCTCACACCAACAACAAACGAAAAACACGACATATGAAAACACCCACACTACTAATCACCACCTGCGCCTCGGTCGCGCTCGCCTTGTGCGGCGTCAGTTCCGCCATCGCGCATGAAGGTGGCGCACCAGGGCACACCCACGGTCACGACGCCAAAGTCACCATTCCAGACTCTGCCGAAGGCATCCTGCAGGAACTGCAGCAACAGCACGAGAAACTCACCGCCACCGTCACGGCGAAGAACCTGAAAGAAGTGCACGACCTCTCCGAGAACATGACCGCCCTGGCGAAGGCGCTGCCCGATAAAGTCGCGGACGATAAAAAGCAGCGCGTGCAAGGTTCCGTGAACAACCTGACGAAGCTCCTCGACAACGTGCACCATGCCGCCGACGACGGAAATCATCCGCGCACCGCGATTGAAATGAAGAAACTCGAAGGCGTCATGAAGGCGCTCGAGACGCAGGTGAAGTAACGCCCCCGCACCAGATGATGATTTACAAAGCTCTTAGCTTCACCGCCGCAGCCGCCCTGGCATTCAGCACCGGCAGTTTGTTTGCGCAAGATCATTCAAATGATCACGCGCCCGGCCACGGCCCTGACCACGCTGCGCACGCCGCCGTTGCCACCATCAAGATCGAGGTGCTGCCGGACGCGAACCACGCCGCCGGCAAAACCGCGCAGACGATCGTGCGCCTCACCGGACCGGGCGGCAAACCGGTCACGCTCGACGACCTCGAAGTGGCGCATACCGAAAAGCTGCACCTGCTCGTGGTGAATGAGGCGCTCACCGACTATCACCACGAGCATCCGGTCGGCAGCGACAAGCCCGGTGAATACCGCTTCGAGTTCACGCCGAAACACGGCGGCACGTATCACGTTTGGGCGGATCTCCTGCCGCTCGCCACGAAGGTGCAGGAATACACCCACACGTTCGTGCAGGTGAAAGGCACGCCCGCGCAGCCGCAGAACACCACCAACACCACCGCCGAAGTGGACGGCTACCGCTTCGACTGGACCGTCGAGGGCAACCAGCCGCTCCGCGGCGGCGAGTCCGTCGAGGTAAAGGTGCGCGTCACCGGCGCCGACGGCCAGCCGTTCCAGAAGCTGGAGCCCGTCATGGGTGCATTCGCGCACATGGTCGCGTTCCCGGAGAACCTGAAATCCGTCACCCACGTCCACCCCACCGGCCGCGAGCCGGAGAAGGAGGACGAGCGCGGCGGCCCGGAGCTGACGTTCCATGTCGTGCCGGAGCAGGCGGGTTACCAGAAGTTCTACCTGCAGGTGCAGATCGGCGGACAGGACAAATTCGCGGCGTTCGGTGTCAACGTCGAACCCTTAGCCGCTGGTGGTGCTGATCTCGCGAAGGTGAAACACATCTGCCCGATGTGCGCCGGCGTGGAAAACATTGGCCCCGGCAAATGCCCGAAGTGCGGCATGGCTCTCGTGCCTGAGACAAAGGCTGAAGACGCCAAAGCGCACGAGCACTAACTGCCCAGTCGTAGCGTCATGCTCTCCTGTGCCCCTGCGCGGCACAGGAGAGCGCACCTCATCGCGCCGCGCCCTTCACCGGCCCGAGTCACCAACTTGAAGAAGCAACGCACACATTTGCTGCACCTCGGCAGCAGAGTTGATAACGTCGCGGCAGACCAGTACAACGTGATGCCGGCACGTCGCCGCTCCTTCCGCTTCTCCGCATGATCACCTTCTATTCCCCGGGCGCACCCGGCGTTCAGCTCGAGAGCGGCACCAGCTGCGCGGAGCTGACTGCGCCTGCCGTCTGGATCGATCTCTTCCAGCCCACCACCGACGAAGAGAAAGCGCTCGAAGCCGCCCTCGGGATCAATATTCCCACCCGCGAAGAAATGCAGGAGATCGAGCTTTCCAGCCGTCTCTATAAGGAAGGCGACTCTCTCTACATGACCGGCATCATGGTCACGAACGCCAGCTCCGATAATCCGACCAGCTCCGCCGTCACTTTCATCGTCATGCCGAACCGGCTGGTCACCCTCCGCTACGCCGAGCCGCAGCCGTTTGTCTCATTCCGCAGCCAGCGGCAGGCGCACCCCGAGTTCTACCGGAACGGGCACGATGTGCTCGCGGGATTGCTCGATGCCATCATTGATCGCGTCGCCGACATTCTCGAGAGCGTCGGCGGCAGTCTCGACCGCATTTCGTTGAGAATCTTCGATGCGGAAGCGCCGGACGGCGGCAGCAATTGGGACCGCCAGCCGCAGAAGGGAAAAAGCGGCCGGCGGCGCAGACAACGGCAAGGCGACTTCGTCGATATCCTGCGGCGGATCGGCTGCACCAGCGACCTGGTCTCGCGCGCGCGGGAGAGCCTGGTCAGCTTCGCGCGCGTCGTCGCCTACTACCGCGAGATGCAGCACGAGAACCCCGCCGCACGTGAGGCGTTGGTGCACCTCAAGACCGTCGCGGGCGATCTCGGCTCGCTCAGCGATCATGCCACGTTCATGTCGGGCAAGATCAGCTTCCTGCTCGAAGCGACGCTCGGCATGATCAACAACGAGCAGAACGGCATCATCAAAATCGTCTCGGTGGCGGCGGTGGTCTTCCTGCCCCCCACGCTGGTGGCGAGCGTCTACGGCATGAACTTCGAAGTGATGCCAGAGCTAAAGTGGGTCGCGGGTTACCCCTTCGCGCTGATTCTGATGGTGATTTCCGCCGTGCTCCCGTACGCGATCTTCAAGCGCAAAGGGTGGCTGTAGGCCGCGTCTCCCGACGCGCGCGACCCCGCCCTGACGCTGCAACCCCCACCTCACCCCGCCGGGTCAGGAGACCACGGCCTACAACGCTGGTTATAAGCGTCACCACCGCAACGTGGTGGTAAACGGGACCCGCGTTATGCTATTCTACTGCGCATGAAATGGTTCGTCGGCGTGCTACTGGCTTTGGCAATGGCGATGCCGCCTTTGCTCGCGAGCGAGCCGGAGCTGCCCAGTGACGGCGGCGAGGAAGCGATGGAAATCGACCCACCGCTGCTCCTCCCGCATCGCTCGATCGATGAATTTCTCGCCATCGCCGCTGCCAACAGAGGGACCCCCGCGACACCTGCGGCCGCGGCCGACATCGAGAAGCTGGAGAAAGATCTCGCCCGCGCCAAAACCCGGGCCGCCAGCGGCGACCGCCTCTTCCGCGCCGGCATCATCGCCAAAGTCGATGCCGAAGAGCGCGCGCTGCGCGTGGTGCGGCTGGAAGCGCAGCTCGCGGAGGCGCAGCTCGCCCACGCGAAACAGCAGGCCGCCGCAGAAGCCGGCCACACCGTGGAGATCAACGCCAGCCCCGCCTCGCCTTCGCGAGCAATCATCGCCGAAGCTGCCGCCGCCGCCCAACGCGCGGCCGCCGAGCAGCACCGTGCTGAATTGGAAGCCGCCGCGATCAATCTCAAGCGGCAGCAAAAGCTGCTGGCACTCGGCAGCGGCCGGAAGGCGGACGTGAGCCGCGCCCAGAAGCGGCTGGCCGAGCTGCAGCAGCCGAAGGAATAACTGCGTTGCACGTTTCTCGTCGGCGCGCCCGCCAGCGCCACCTCCTCTTCCTCCTGCTCATCGGCATGATCTCACTCGCGCGCGCGCAGACGGAGCGGAAGACCGTCGAAGACCGCGTGCAGGAATTCGGCGCGATCGTGCAGGAGCGGCTCGCTCCGAAGTTCGCAGCCGCTGGCGTTTCCTACCCGCCGCAGCGGCTGACGTTCGTCGGCTTAAAACAGGAGCGCGTGCTGCAGGTTTATGCCGCGGGAGCGGACGGTGAGTTCCGTCACATCTGCGACTATGCGATCCTCGCTGCGAGTGGCGTGCTCGGTCCGAAGCTGCGTGAAGGCGATCGGCAGGTGCCGGAAGGCATCTATCGCGTGCCGTCGCTGAACCCGAACAGCAAGTTCCACCTCAGCCTGCGACTCGATTACCCTAACGAGTTTGACAGTGCGAAAGCCGCTGCCGAAGAGCGCATGGACCCGGGCACCGACATCATGATCCACGGCAACGCCGTCTCGATTGGTTGTGTCGCGGTTGGTGATCCCGCTGCGGAAGATCTCTTCGTCCTGGCAGCGCTCACCGGCATCGAGAACATCACCGTGATCCTGGCACCAGTAGATTTTCGGACGAGCGAGCTGCCGCCGCTGCCGTCGCAGACCCCTGCGTGGGCAGGCGAAATCCACGCGCAGGTGAAGCAGGAGCTGGCGCGTTATCCAACTCCTGTCGCTGAGCAGTAGCCGCAGGGCGCGGCATCGTCCGAGTGCTTTGTCAGTGCTGAGGTGATGGGACCAGGGAATATGAAGCGCGCGCAGGGGGAGCGCCCGGAGGGCGCGCCGGAAGGAAGCCCGGAGTGCAGCGGCAGCGGAACTCCGGGATCACAGCCAGGAAAAAGATCAAACCCGTGGAACGGGTGACGGAAAATCAGAACTCGATTCCCATCAC
>JACCZQ010000172.1 GCA_013695905.1 Chthoniobacterales bacterium | reverse complement strand
ATCCACGGTCTGCATGGAGACGGCGGCAGTTGATCATTGCCTTTCACAAACCGTTTGGGGTCCTGTCCCAGTTCACAGCGGACGGCTCGAAGCACCGGACGCTCGCGGAGTTTGATTTTCCCGGCGGTGTCTATCCCGTCGGCCGCCTCGATGCAGGGAGCGAAGGCCTTCTCCTGCTCAGCGACGAACCGGAGCTGAACGCCCGCCTCCTTCATCCGGAGAATGCGCACGGCCGCACCTACTGGGCGCAGGTGGAGCGCATCCCCGATGCAGCGGCGCTGCACCAGCTCGTGGCGGGCGTGATCATCGGCGGACGTCGCACGCTGCCGTGTCGCGCTTACCTGCTCGATCCGCAGCCGGAGATTGCACCGCGTGATCCGCCCATCCGCTTCCGCAAGAATGTGCCGGACGCGTGGATTGGATTGGAATTGATCGAAGGGAAAAACCACCAGGTGCGCAGGATGACGGCAGCGGTGGGACATCCGACGCTGCGGCTGATCAGAACGAAGATCGGCGGCTACGCACTCGGCAATCTCGCAGCGGGCGAAAAGCGTGCTTTATCAGAGGCTGACCGCCAGCTCCTGTTCGCACGCTGAGAGGGTCCAGGAATCGACCACGCCGGCAGATGTCTCGCCGCCGTTCAATATCTCCCTCCCGGAAGTGGGCGCGAGCCTCTGGCTTGCGCCTTTCCGCACATCGCAAAACCCAGAGGCTCGCGCCACGGGAGGCAGCTAAAAGAGTGTCTTGATGCCGCAGGCGCGCACCGCGCACCAGCCTTTCAGCGCCTCGAAGAGCGTGAACAGCCCCGCCAAGGCAAAGAGCGCCGCCAGAATCCAGCTGAACGGCACCAGACAACCCGTCGTGAGGAAAAAAATCAATGCAATACCGCCACGAGCGGCGCGGCCTTTGTTGTCGATATTCCGCTTCATCGCCCGCAATGGAAACCGCGCGCCCGGTCCACGCAACCCTGCCGCACCCATGTGCAGCATCTGCGCTCAGGGTCCGTGGCGTTGAGCGTGGCGCCTCCACAACTTTTTCTGGCGCAGGCGCGGGCGGTCTCTATCTTCTGCGTTCGGCCGCCCGCTTTTTCGCGCGATTAGCTCAGTGGTAGAGCGCTTGCTTCACACGCAAGAAGTCGCAGGTTCGAACCCTGCATCGCGCACCATCCGCCTCTTGTGGACTGTCGCGGACAAGCACGGTCTGCGACGGACTAAACGTCTCTCCGCCAGCAGGTAATAATTTCGGTTCGCCTGCAATCAGCAGGACAGGCGCGGACACGGTTGGACGCTCCGGGACTAATGTTTGTGAGTCTATTTGTGAGTCTCGCTTCGAGGCAGCGAACTTCGTCAACGCAACAACGGCATCGGAAACGGGCAGCATGTTCGCGTCGGTGTAAGTTTTCGCCGTCAGTCGCATGTCGCTGTGGCGCATGAGTTCCATCACCGTGCGCTGTCCAATGCCCGCCAGCGTCAGCATCGTGCCGTAAGTTTTGCGTAGCGCGTGAAAGTCGGCGCGCTCACCTCTGCAGTCAGTGTAATCGATGCCGGCGGCTTTCAGATCTTCTCGAAACCGATTCATCCGAGGAATGCACCCGGCGAACACCCGATTATGCGGCTTTGCCTCCGGTGAATGCAGCTCACGCAAAGCGTCAGCAGCATCGGAAGTTAGCGGCTGCATTGCATGCAGATGGTTCTTCGAAACGGAGGCACGCACAGCAATGAACGGTTGCGTCGTGTCTAGGTGAACGTCAGCCCACTCGATCTGCTCAAGTTCTCCCCGGCGAATCCCCGTTCGTGCTGCGACCAGGTAAGCGACACCACGCAAGCCGCTGACGCGACGGAGGAGCTGCAGCTCGCCTTCCGCGAACGCGCGACGGATCATCTTTTGTGCGCCGTTCGCCTGCACCTTCTCGACATGCCGCAGCGCATTTATGCCGATCCTCGGCGCTAACCAATTTAACAAGCCACACGCGGCATTCAGGTATTCGTTGATCGTTTTCGGATTCATTTTCTGACCCGCTCGCCATGCGCAGAATGATTCGGCAGTGATGTCCGCGAGACGCACCCAACGATTGTCAGTTGCCAGCCTGATGAGCTTGCGCTCGAGCTCGCGCACGTACTTGTCGTCACGACCCACCGCCCGGCGATCTGCTATGAAATCTTTGATGTGCGTCACCAGTGGCGTCGCAGCCGCGTGGCGCTGATAACGTGGGGCGATCAATCCTTCACGCTCCCGCTGCTCCTCCTGGATCGCTTTGCGAAGCTTCTGCTCAGCAACTTGTTTATCGGTAGTGCGAAGCAGCACGTCGCGCAGCTTGTCCTGCGGGTCGAGCCGATATCGCCCGCGGTACATCCGACCGGACACCGTTTTGCCATTCATCCGCCTCGTCGGGCGATAAACCGTTGCAATCATATAGTCTGCTTCCGCTGTTGCTTGAGTCGCTCAATAACGCTCGCTAGCTCCTGGAAGGACAGTTTCGGTATGCGACCGATGTAGACGGGCTTTGGCAGCTCTCCAGATGCTATCAGGCGCCGCACCGTGCGGATTGAAACGCGTCCCAACATCTCTGCAGCTTCAGTGAACGTGACTAGCCGGTCAGCCGTCATACCAGTCATTTGCCGAGAATCGCTTTCAGCACTGCCTTGTCGCGCTCGCGCTGTTTCTTTTTCACATCGCGGTGAAGCTTCCGCTGATACGGCCCTTGAAATCCGCCCTGCCGCATCTGAAGGCTGTCGTGCTTGACCGCTGCTTTCAGCGACGCTGCGATGCGCTTGGTGACTGGCCATGGTGGCCGACTCGCTTTTAGCTCTTGCTGGTTTCGCGACCACACCTCGCGCATGGAAACGTATTTGCGGCCGAGAAACGCGAAGTCCGTCAGCTTACGGAGGCGGACCAACTCGCCCACTCGTTTCGTGCTCACGTCGAGCAGCAACGCCGCTTGCGCGTGGTTCAGCAGGCCCATTTCCTCGACCATTGCTTCACTCATTCGCTGAAATTCTTCGGCAGCTTCGGCTCGAGCCCGCGCGCGGTACCGCGTAGAGCTCTGTAGTGCGAATGTCGATGATGCGAGGGTTGTTGTCACGTTGGTAACGGTAATCGGCATGACGGTAACGGGCGTGAAGTAATAACGTCAACTGTTATTTGAAAATGGCGGGTCGGCGGGTCGCTCACCGCGACGGACAGGTTAAGGCGTTCTCGTCCTCGCCTTGTCTGATCAAATCAGCGACTGTTGCTCGTCTGCTGCTTCCGCCTTCGCTTTCTTGAAGTTCAGATCGGCTCGTAATAGGGATGCTCGGCGCGTTGCGTGTTGTCGAATAGACCTTCGATGGTCAGCAACTGGACGCGCGGAAATTTCTCGCCTGCGACGCTCGTGTAAAACCCCACCGACGACGCGTCCTTCACCATCGCCGGCGTTGGCTGCTGCAGTGAGATGGAGAATGCGATCTCCGCTTTCTCGCGTTCGCGCACGTGATTGAGCGCGCGCACATCGAGCGCCTCGAGAATGTCGGGCATCTTCTCCTCTTTGACACTGCTTCACCATCTTCCTGGTCTCGCCCCAGCGCGTTAGAAAGGCGTGAGGGCGGGGTTTGGTTAGCCGTTTGGCTTGCGTGCTTGTAGAGAACACGGTCTATCACAGCGACTCATTGCAGGGGGGGCTTTTTAGTGAACCTTCTGCATCTGCTCTTCCGGCCGGGGCCCGAGCTGATCCAGGAGCTGCCGGAGTTGCCCCATATTCACGGGCTTCACCAAGTGGGCGAAAAAGCCGGCCGCTTTGGTCTGCCGCAAATCTTCCTCCATACCATACCCGCTGAGGGCGATGCCCGGCACGGGACGCTGGCGCTGGAGTTCACGCATCAGATCGAGGCCGCTGCCATCGGGCAGGCCGAGGTCACTGATGACCAGGTCGAAGCGCGCCGCGTCAAAGGCCAGCAGTGCCTCGTGAACGGTCCCGGCGGTGGTGACGGTGTGTCCGTCGCGCGAGAGCAGGCGGGAAAGCACGGTGCGCGTCGTTTCGTGATCCTCGACAATGAGCAGACGGAGGGTACCGCGCTGGGCCGGGAGGCGGGCAGCGGCAGGGGTCGTCGCCGCGGGGGCATCCACGGTGCCCAGCGAGATGGAGAAGGTGGCGCCCTGCCCAGCGCCGCTGCTCTCCGCGCGGAGCGCGCCGCCATGAACCTGCACGATGGCGTGCGAGATCGCGAGCCCGAGGCCGAGCCCGCCGTAACGATGCTGGCCGGCGATGTCGCCTTGCTCGAAGGCTTTGAACACGTGCGGCAGTGCGGCAGCGCTGATGCCGATGCCGGTATCCTCGACGCTGACCACGATCCAGCCCTCCGCGTCATTGCGGGTGCTCACGGTGATCGTCCCGCCCGTCGGGGTAAACTTGAGCGCATTCTTGATCAGGTTCCAAATCACCTGCTGGAGCCGCGCAGGATCGGCCAGCGCGTGATGCCGCTCGGCTTCGAGAGTAAAGACCATCCGCACCTTCTTGTTCAGCCCATCGCTGCGCACGATCTCGGCGGTGTGCTGGATAAGTCCGTGCAGATCGGTGGGGACTGGCGCAATGGAGAGCTTGCCGCGGCTGATCCGCGTGAGGTCGAGCAGGTCGTCGATCAGCCGGGCCTCGAGCTCGATGTTGCGGCGCATCATCCCGAGCTGTTCGCGCAATTCGGTGGGAAGTTCGGGGTCACTGGCCAGCGCTGCGGCCGTCATCAGCACCGGCGTGAGCGGCGTGCGCAGCTCATGGCTGAGCGCGGCGAGGAAGTCATCCTTGGCGCGCGACGCCGCCTCGGATTGCTCCTTGGCCAGGGTCATCGCGTCATTGACCTCGCGCTGTTCGGTCACATCGGTATTAGTTCCAAACCAGCGCTGCACCTGCCCGGCGTCGTCCCGGATGGGCACCGCGCGCGAGAGGAACCAGCGATACTGCCCATCCGCGCCGAGAAGCGGAAACGTGTCGTCAAAGCCCTTAGCCGTGCGGAGGCTCTGCTGCCACTGGCTCATGACGCGCGGGAGATGATCGGGGTGAATTACCTTTTCCCAGCCCCAGCCCCGCACCTCCTCAAGCGTCGTGCCGGTGTAGTCGAACCAGCGCTGATTATACCAGAAGATCCAGCCTTCCGCGTCGGTCATCCAGGCTAGCTGAGGGATATTGTCGGCCAACGTGCGAAAGCGTTCTTCGCTTTCGCCCAGCGCTTTCTCCGCCTGCTTGCGCTTCGTGATCTCCGTGCCCGTGGTCAGGATGGCCCCCGGCGCGCCCTCCGCATCGTGGTCCAGGCACCAACGGCAGAGCAGGTCGACACGCCGGCCATCGCGTGCGAACTGGACAATTTCACCACTCATTTGATGCTCGCGACGGAGCTTGGCGATGAGCTCCTCAAAAGGACGCTCAAATTCCGTTTTCAGCAGCGCGTGGAGGTCTTGCCCCACAGCCTCCTCGCGCGTCCAGCCGAAGATATCCTCTGCGCCATGATTCCAATAGATGATTCGGTTTCCCACATCCCGCACGATGATCGCGTCATTGCTGAGGTCTAACAGTCGCGCTTTTTCGGCTAGGCCGCGGGCAGCGGCCTGGCGCCGGGCGATTTCCGCTTTGAGCTGCTCGTTTAGCTTGTCCGCTTCCTCCAGCTGACGCAGCCCCGAGATAATCAACTGCTCGTTGGCCGCCGCCAAGAGCGCAGCCGACGGCTCGGATCCCTGGGCCGATCGCGCCTCCGTCGGGTGTTCTTTGTCGTTTTCGCTCATCGTAGGTTGTGGATACTATCGCAACTGGCTAGTCGGTGCGCGTGCATTCTTCGATGCCGTGCGACACGTCGTGCCTGCGATTACGTTGTTATGCCACTCGAAGTCCGTTCACCGCTCCCGCCGATGGAGGCTTTGTCGGTCGAGTCCGTTCCTGAGGGGAGAGAGTGACAGGATGAGCCGAAACGGGATGGTTTTCGGTGCGTAGCTTTTCGCGATGGCGACAAGATCGAACTCCAGTCGAAATCGCAGCAACCGCTGGCGCGCTACTTCCCGGAAGTTCAACCTGGCGACGCGAACGTCAGCGGGTCCAATGATTCGGCATACGCAACGCCATTTGGTCCTTGGCCAGCTTGCCAGCCGCCCTCGATGCTCGCTATTACGACGCGCCGCGCGAAGTCGATCCGGTCAAAGAAACCGTTCCTTC
>JACCZQ010000146.1 GCA_013695905.1 Chthoniobacterales bacterium | reverse complement strand
CCGAAGAGACGCTCGCTTCGGCACATGTTTGAGCCGCCAGCCTAACGAGTCGGAGCCCGGAGCGTCAACTCATAAGGTCAGAGCGTTGCTTGTGCGGGGCGGCGGGACAGAGACGCCTCTCGTTTGACAGCGCATCTCCCTTTCGGATGCTGCGGCATGTCGGGTAGCGCAGGGCTGATCGCGGGCGAAAAACAGGCAGAAATCCCGTTGGAATGGCGCGCGGAATTCGAGGCGGCCGCGCGCCGGCCCTTGGCGCAGCGAATGCGCTACGCTTTCATCCGCACCTACAAGCCCGTGCTCGATGACGCGCCCTTCCGAGCGTGGAATTCGACGGCCGAATACCGCGAGTGGTGCGACCAAAATCTGCCAGCCTGGCTTGGCTATGGGAGCGTTTGAATATCGGCAGGCGGAGGAAATTCGGGAGAAATTAGCGCAGTACGGTGTGCGTTATCTTTTTCTGGGAAAATCCGGGGCCATTCTGTTGGGATTTCCCGACACGACGCAAGATGCCAATCTCTATCCGGAACGGACGACGGAAAACTGCCGCGCCCTGGCCCGCGCGCTCCGGACGCTTGGCTTTGCCCTCGACCCGGCCCAGGTCGCCGAGGTCGAGCGTGGCAAAGTTTTCATTCCAATTAAAGAACGGCCCCTTTGACCTTGATCTCATCTTCGCCCCGGACGGCATCGAACGTTTCGAAGGTGCCTGGCGCCGTGGGGTGGAGGTGGAGGGATTTCCGGTCTGTCACCCGGACGACATCATCGCGAGCAAGGCGGCGACGAACCGGCAGAAAGATCGCGAATCGCTCCCGCGGTTGCGCTCTTTTCGCGATTGGTGGATCGAGCAAAGAACGCCGTAAGGAGCTTCGACCAAGCGGCAGCGCCTTGCGGAAGCACCGGGCGCGCCTAGGTTCTCGCCGTGATGCGCGCGACCACGACGATCGACCCAACTATCACGATGCGCGAGCTGCTGGAGCAGTTTCCCGGCGCGCAGCGGGCGATGTTCCGGAAGTATCACATCGGCGGGTGCAGCAGCTGTGGGTTCAGCCCGGATGAGACGCTCGCCGGCGTCTGCGCGAGGAATGACAATGTCGATGTCGAGGAAGCGATCGAGCACATCCTGTCGAACGATGCCGCGGAACGGGCGATGCAGATCGAACCGCGGGAGCTCGCGGACCAGCTCGCCGCCGGCGAACAGATCAAGCTGCTGGATGTTCGGACACGGGAGGAATTTGGCGCGGTGAAATTGCCGAACGCGCAGTTGTTCACACAGGAGCTGATGCAGCAGATTCTTAGCGATTGGTCACGCACTGATCTGGTGGTGATCTACGACCACCAGGGCACGCGCAGCATGGATGCTGCCGCTTATTTTCAAGGTCACGATTTCGAGAACGTGAAGAGTCTCCGCGGCGGAATCGATGCCTATAGCGCGGAAGAGGATTCCTCATTGCCACGCTACCAATTGGAGAAGTCATGAGCGCGGACGAAAACCTCGAAGCGAAGATCGAGGCCGCGGTGAAGAACCCGCGGAACCTTGGCGAGATGGAGAACGCCGATGCGGTCGGCACCGTCGGCAGCCCGGATTGCGGGGACATGCTGCGGATGTGGATCAAGTTCAAGGAGGAGAACGGCCGCAGGATTATCGATCGAGCGACGTTCCAATCGTTTGGCTGCCAGACGGCGATCGCGGTCGCCAGCGTGGCGACGGAATTGCTGGCGGGGAAGACGGTGGATCAGGCGAGATCGATGTCCGGTGAAGAACTCGCTGCGCCACTTGGCGCGTTGCCGCCGGTGCGGATTCATTGCGCGCAACTCGTGGAAGGTGCGCTTCGAAATGCGCTCTCCGAGAAGAGTGATACACCCGCGCCAGCCGCTGCTCCGGCGGCGGCTACCTCTCCCACGCTCTTCGATCAACTTTCCGCCGACACCAACCGCAAGGTGAAGATTGTGATGGAGAAGCGAGCTGCGGAAGACGCAGGGTAGCGCGAGCTTCCAGCTTGCGCACGCCCCATTGCAAGCTGGAAGCTTGCGCTACCTTAAAGAAGCATGCACGAAAACACAGAATTCACCCTCAGCCGCGATACCGAGGCAATCCAGATCCCGAGCGGCAACAAGACCACCATTCCTGCCGGCACACCGGGCGTGATCACGCAGACGCTCGGCGGCAGCTACACGATCGCCACCTACCAGGGTCTTGCGCGCATCGCGGAGAAGGACCTCGACGCGCTCGGCATCGTCGAGCGGCCGCAACAGGAGAGCAGTAGCAGCACCGCGGCGGCGAGGGATGGAGCCGCGAGTGAAGTCGATGAGAAGCAGGTCTGGAATCAGCTGAAGCAGTGCTACGA
>JACCZQ010000143.1 GCA_013695905.1 Chthoniobacterales bacterium | reverse complement strand
ATCCACGTCTCCGAGTTGTCCTGGACGAAACGCATCATGCGTCCAGCCGATGTGCTCACGCAGGGTCAGGAAGTGGAAGCCGTCGTGCTTGGCGTTAATAAGGAAGAGCAGAAGATTTCGCTCGGCCTGCGTCAGCTCGAAGTCAATCCGTGGGATGAGATCGAGAAGAAATTCACGATCGGCAGCCGCGTAAAGGGCGAGATCCGCAACATGACCGCCTACGGCGCGTTTGTGGAGCTGGAGGACGGGATCGACGGCATGATCCACGTGTCCGATCTCAGTTGGACCCGCAAGATCAATCACCCGTCGGAGATGTTCAAAAAGAACGACGAAGTCGAAGCGGAAGTCATCGACATCGACAAGACCAACCAGCGGATCAGCCTCGGCATCAAACAACTCGCCGACGATCCTTGGAAAGAGATCGATCAGAAGTACAAGATCGGCGATCTCGTTACGGGCAAGGTGACTAAGCTCGCGAGCTTTGGCGCGTTCGTGCAGCTGCAGGACGACATCGACGGCCTCGTGCACATCTCGCAGCTCAGCGAGGAGCATGTCACGAAGGTGAAAGACATCCTCAAGGTCGGTCAGGAAGTCGAAGCGCGCGTTATTAAGGTGGACAAAGTCGAGCGCCGCATCGGTCTCTCGATCAAGGCCGCGAACTACTCCGAGGAAGACCTCAAGCGCGAATCCGAAGCGTTCGACAGCCTTCGCCCCGGCGAAGACATGGTCGGCCTCGAGAAAGCGTTCGAAGCCGCCGAGGAAGATTACCGGCCCGGTCAGGGCAAGAAGTAGCCGGCGCACTTCCCGTCAGTTTAGTTTCAGCACGTGCGGCGCGGGTTCTCCTGCGCCGCACGTTTGCTTTAGAGGCATGGCTGCGGGAAACGTGGGGGGATTCTGTTCCGCCTCATGATTCGGCCGCTGACACCGGAAGACGCTGAAGCTTTCTTCGCGTTGCGACGAGCTTCGCTGCTCGATGCGCCGCTGGCATTTACCGCCTCGCCGGAGGATGACGTCGCGAGCTCGGTGGAAGCCGTGAGGGTGCTGCCTGGCAGCGAGCCGGGCTCCGTGGTGATGGGAGCGTTGGCGGAGCAGCAGCTCGTGGGCTGTCTCGGCCTCCGGATGGAACGGCAGCTTAAGCGTTCTCACATTGCCACCATCTGGGGCGTCTATGTGGCGCCGTCGCACCGCGGCAAGGGCTTAGCCCTGCAGCTACTACGCGCGGTGGTCGAGCACGCCACCACCTTGCCAGGTCTGGAGTGGCTGCAGCTTAGCGTGAACGAAACTGCCCCTGAGGCGCAGCGGGTGTATGAACGCGCCGGGTTCAAAGTGTGGGGAACTGAACCTGCTGCTTTGCGCTGGAACGGATGCACGACTTTCGAGCGGCATATGGCGCTCCGGTTACCTTCGCGGTGAGATCATCAAATCGGCCAACACCCTCTTGATTCAGGTTGCCGGCTGGACAGTGTCAGCTGCGCGCGCACACCCAAAACCACGCCCGCGGGCACTTGGCAGCGGCTCAGGTTCCCCTTATAAACCGGCGTGCTGAATTACATCTGGCTCGGGCTGGTGCTGCTCGCCGTGATTATCGGCGGGTGGACGGATCGGCTGAAGGATGTCACCGATGGCGCCTTTGACGGGGCACGCACGGCCGTCACGATCGCGCTCGGGTTGATCGGGATCATGGCGCTCTGGCTCGGGGTGATGCGCCTGGCAGAGCGGGCCGGTCTCGTGCAAAAAATCGCGCGCGGCTTGCGACCGCTCATGCGGCGGCTCTTCCCCGAGGTCCCGCCGGAACATCCCGCGATGGGCTCCATGGTGATGAACATGGCGGCGAACATGCTCGGACTGGGCAACGCGGCGACGCCGCTGGGTCTGCGCGCCATGCGCGACCTGGAGACGCTGAACCGCCGCCCGGGCGTGGCCACCAACGCGATGTGCATGTTTCTCGCCATCAACACCAGCTCCGTGCAGCTGATCCCCACCACCGCGATCGCGATCCTGATCACCGCCGGCTCGACGCGGGCGACGGAGATTATCGGGACCGCCTTCCTGGCGACGATCTGCTCCACGATCGTCGGCGTCTCCGCCGCGAAGTTTTTCGAAAAAGTGCGGGCGTTTCGCTCCTCGGACGGTCCCGCCGTTGCGGCAGAGCGCGATGATGCCCCAGTGCCTTCGAATTCGCCGGCGGCTTTCGATCCGGCCACGCAACCCGCTGCAGCGGAAACGCTGGCCGAGGAGCCGCTCCCAGTGAAATCCCGCCGCCAGCT
>JACCZQ010000131.1 GCA_013695905.1 Chthoniobacterales bacterium | reverse complement strand
CCGCAGACCGCCGCGAGCGCAGCGTTCCAGGACCAGACGGCGACAGGAAAGTTGAAGGCGCTGATGATTCCGACGAGCCCAAGCGGATGCCACTGCTCCATCAAGCGATGGCTCGGCCGCTCCGATTGAATCGTGAGGCCATAGAGCATCCGCGATTGCCCGACCGCGAAGTCGCAGATGTCGATCATCTCCTGCACTTCGCCCTCGCCCTCGGCCACGATCTTGCCCATCTCGAGCGTGACGAGCTGCGCCAGGTCGGACTTGGCTTTGCGCAGAGCGTCGCCGAGCTGCCGCACCGTCTCGCCGCGGACCGGACCCGGCGTGGTGCGCCACTTCAGGAACGCTTCGTGCGCGCGTGTGATCGTCCGCTCGTATTCCTCGTCGGACGCAGTGCGGACCCGCGCGAGCAGCTTCCCGTCGATCGGCGAGAACTTTTCGATGACCGGACCGCTGCCGCGCCACTCGCCGTCAAAGGCACCGGCGTTATCTTCGGAGAGGCCGAGTTTCTGTAGGACATTATTCATATCGTTTGCGGAGGTGCAGCTGGCGTGAAGTAGCGCAAGTTTTCAACTTGCTGCCGGCTTAAGAGAGCAAGTTAGAAACTTGCGCTACGACCCGAGCTTACCGCACTGCTCCCGCAGCACCGCCATCGCTTCGTCGGCCGCTTCCGCGGTGATGTCGAGCGCGGGGCGGAAGCGGATCGCCCGCTCGCCCGATTTCAGCACCAGCACGCCAGCTTCGTAGAGGCCTTTCCACAACTTGTCGCGCGTCTCCGGGTTCGGCAGATCGAACGCGATAAACAACCCGCGCCCGCGCACTGCGCTGATCATCAAATGCTCCGAAGAGATCTCCCGCAGCGCCGCGACGATCCGCTCGCCAATCACGCGCGCGTTCTCCACCAGGTTCTCCTCTTCAATGATGCGGAGGTAATGCTTCGACCGCACCATGTCGGTGAAATTCCCGCCCCAGGTGGAGTTCAGCCGGCTCGGGAGACGGAAGGCGTTATCCTCCACCTCATCGAGGCGCGGACCGGCCATCACGCCGCAGACCTGCACCTTCTTGCCGAACGCCATCAGGTCCGGTTTCACTCCGAAATGCTGCGACGCCCACACTTTGCCCGTGGTGCCGAGCCCCGTCTGCACCTCGTCGAAAATGAGGAGCATCTCGTTCTCGTCGCAAATGCGGCGGAGCGTCTGGAGCCATTCGCCGCGAAAGTGATTGTCGCCGCCTTCGCCTTGGATCGGCTCGATAATGATCGCGGCAATGTCCACGCCACGCTCCGCAATGAACTTGCGAATCTCCTCCTCCGACTTCTTCTCGCGTGCGATCACATCCTGCTCCCGCGCCTCACCTTCGAGCGCGAAGTTAATGAACGGCGTCGAAACGCGCGGCCAATTGAACTTCGCGAACAGCTCCACCTTCCGCGGATCGGTATTCGTGAGGCTCATCGTGTAGCCGCTCCGTCCGTGGAATGCCGACCGGAAGTGCAGAATCTCCGTGCCGCGTTCCCCGCCTGCAACGCTATGCGCAGCATTGCGGGCATGGCCGCGACCACCGGCCATATTCTTGCGCACCTTCCAATCCATCGCCGCCTTCAGGCAATTCTCGATCGCGAGGGCACCACCTTCGATAAATAGATACCGCTCCAGCGGCGGCAACCCCGCGACCCGGGTGAAGGTTTCGACAAACTCCGCGTACTGCTCCGAGTAAACATCGGAGTTCGCGATCTTGGTCTTCGCCGCGCGGAGCAGCTCTTCCTTCACCTCCGGACGATCGAAGTGCGGGTGATTGAATCCCACCGGCACGGAACCGAAGAAGCCGTAGAAGTCGATCAGCCGGTGACCGGTCGCCGCGTCATACATGTAGGAGCCGCGGCTGCGCTCGAGATCGAAAACGATCTTGAAACCATCCATCAGGATGTGACGTTCCAGTTTCTGCAGCGCGCTGGCAGCAGCAGTGTCTTTGTGGTTCTCGCTGTTGGATTTGCTCTGGCTGGTGCGGCTCGACGCGGAGGGACGGGCCGCCTCCGCGAGCGCGGAAGGCATACTCATGCGCTGAGACTAGCTGGGGCGCTCCGCGTGGTCAAACCGGGCGGGGTCAGACCAGCTGTCCGCCGGCCTGGCATGACTTTGCTTGACGGCGGCGACGGTGCTGGTGAGGCTCCTTTGGCCTCACGTTTTTTCAATCAAGGAGTCTCGCCATGCTGGAATACACCGACGCACCATCCACCTCGACACCCGTGACCGCCGCCGAGACGGCAGATCCGGCGCAGCTCGGCAGGCTCGAGACCGCGGAAGGCAAGGCGAGTGATGCGGTGGCCGTGCTCCTGAGTGTGCTGCCCGGGCTCGGACATATCTATAAAGGTCATCGTCTCATCGGCCTGCTGCTGCTCTTCGCCGGCACGCCGATGGCCGTCGCCTTGGCGCTGCTGATCGCCACCGGCACCGCTGGGTTCGGGATTGGGCTGCTGCCGGTTTATTGGGTCGCGGTGATGGTGCACGTCTATGCGATCCAGGATCGCGTCGTCACGCCCGAGGTCGAAGAAGGTGAAGAATACTAGCCGCACGCGCGCTCGCAGCGCGCGGAGAATGGCGAGGCGTGCTGTCTCTCCGCCTACGCCACCGCCGGAGTGGCGACGACAGCTTCGTGGATCTCGTCCATGATCTCACACAGGCCGTAGCGGAAGCTCCAGCCGGGGTAATGCCCCTGGAATTTCCGCACGTCGCTGATCCACCAGATGTGGTCGCCGATGCGGTTGTTCTCTTCGTAGGTCCAGCTCAGTTTTCGGCCGCTGATTTCTTCGCAGAGATTAATCGCCTCGAGCATGGAGCAGTTGCTGTGGCGGCTGCCGCCGAGGTTATAAACTTCGCCCGCGCGCGGCGCGTCGATGAAAGCGGCAAACGCCTCCACCAGATCGAAGCTATGGATGTTATCGCGCACCTGTTTGCCGCCGTAGCCAAACACCCGATAGGGCCGGCCGCTGACGGTGCATTTCATCAGGTAGGAGAGAAATCCGTGCAGCTCCGTGCCGGCGTGCGCAGGACCCGTGAGGCAACCGCCGCGGAAACACGCGGTCGGCATCCCGAAGTAACGGCCATACTCCTGCACCAGCACGTCGGCCGCGACTTTCGAGGCGCCGAAGAGACTGTGCTTGGTCTGGTCGATCGACATGCTCTCGTCGATCCCCCGCCAATAAGCGTGCCCCAGGTCTATTT
>JACCZQ010000128.1 GCA_013695905.1 Chthoniobacterales bacterium | reverse complement strand
AACGTAGAGATCCTCTCCCGCGCTGCGAATGAAGCTCGCGGCCTCGCCATCGACGCAGTGCACGCCTCGAAATCCGGTCATCTCGGGCTGCCGCTCGGTTGCGCCGAAATGGGCGCGGTGCTCTACGGGGTCGCGTTGCAACATAACCCGCAGGAGCCGCGCTGGATCAATCGCGACTACCTCATTTTGTCGGCCGGCCACGGGAGCATGTTCCTCTACGCGTGGCTGCACCTGAGCGGCTACGACGTTTCGCTCGACGACATCCGAGCCTTTCGCCAGCTCCACAGCAAGACCCCGGGCCATCCGGAATTCTTCGAAACGCCAGGGGTTGAATGCACCACCGGCCCGCTCGGTCAGGGGGTGGGGAATGCCGTCGGCGTCGCGGTGGCCGCGAAGATGGCCGCGGCACGGTTCAACACGGACGCGCACAAGATTTTCGATCAACATGTGATCTGCATCGCGGGCGATGGTTGCATCCAGGAAGGCGTGTCGGCCGAGGCGAGCGCGTTCGCGGGGCATTTCGGGCTCGATAACCTGATTCTTATCTACGACTCAAACGCCGTCACGCTCGACGCGATGGCGAAGGCGACGCAGAGCGAAGACACCGGGAAGCGTTTCGCGGCTTATGGCTTCGACGTGCAGAAAGTGGATGGCCACGACATGACCGCTTTCCTGCGCGCGCTGAAGAAGGCGAAGAAACGCGACAACGGTAAACCGCAGCTCATCATCGCGGAGACATTGATCGGGAAAGGAATCCCGGAAGTCGCCGGCACCGCCAAAGCTCACGGTGAAGGCGGAGCGAAATACGCTGCCGACGCGCGGAAAAATCTCGGCCTCCCGGAGGAGCCATACTTCGTCTCGCAGGAGACGCGGGATTACTTCGCGAAACACAAGAAGGCGCTGCTCCGCTCCTACAAACGGTGGTCAAAGATGTATGAGCAGTGGCAGCAGGCGCACCCCGAGCAGGCGCAGCTCCTGGCGGATGCGATCGACAAAAAGGTGCCGGAGGATCTGCTCGCGAAGGTGCCGGCATTCCCCAGCGACGCGAAACTCGCCACCCGCAAGGCCGGTAGCGAAGTCCTGCAGCCGATCGCGCAGGAGATGACCTTCCTCATCAGCGGCAGCGCCGATCTCCACGGCTCCACCTTGAACTACATCGAAGGCGGCGAGGATTTCTCGCGCGATAACCACAAAGGCCGCAACATCCGCTTCGGCATCCGCGAGCATGGCATGTGCGCGATCATGAATGGCATCGGGTATCACGGCGTGTTCCGCGCGTCCGGGGCGACCTTTTTGGTCTTCACCGACTACTGCCGCCCCTCGATCCGACTGGCGGCGCTTTCGAAGCTGCCAAACATTTACATCTTCACCCACGACTCGGTCGGCGTCGGTGAGGATGGTCCGACGCACCAGCCGGTGGAAACCGTCACCAGCGTGCGCGTGATGCCGCAGATCGATGTTATTCGTCCGGCTGATCCTGAGGAGACCGCCGGTGCCTTCGTCGCCGCGGCGCAGCACACCGATGGACCGACGTTGCTCGCGCTCACCAGGCAGGCAGTGCCGACGCTGAACGACATCGACGTAAATCTCCGCCGCGAAGGTGTGGCGCGGGGCGGCTACATCGCACAACGTGAGACTGCCGACCTCGACCTGATCCTGCTCTCCTGCGGCAGCGAGCTGCAGCACGCGCTGGCCGCGGCCAAGGAGCTCGGCGTCGGCACGCGCGTGGTGTCGATGCCCTGCTTCGAGCGTTTCGAGCGAGAATCAGCCGAATACAAAGAGGAGGTGTTACCCGCCTCCTGCCGCCGTCGCGTCGCGATCGAGGCTGGTGTGCCGGATGCATGGTATCGCTACGTCGGCCTGGATGGCAAAGTCATTGGCTTGCATCGCTTCGGCCTCAGCGCCCCCGGAGATCAGGTGATGAAGGAGCTCGGCATCGACGCACAGCACGTGATCGAAGCCGCCCGTTCTTTACGTAGCGCAAGTTTGTAACTTGCTCTTCCACCGCTCCTGCAAGTTGAAAACTTGCGCTCCGGCATGATCTCGTCGCGCCGTCAGATCAGCGGCGAAGCCGTCGCGTCGCATTACGACGAGCTGGATCATTTCTACCGCGACGTCTGGGGCGAGCACGTCCACCACGGCCTCTGGTTGTGCGGCGACGAATCGCGCGAAGAAGCTGTGATGAACCTCGTCGATCTGGTAGCGCGGAAGGCGCAGATCGGCACCGGCACGTCTGTGTGCGACATCGGCTGCGGCTACGGCGCCACTGCGCGTGTGCTCGCGAGCCGAGGCGCGCACGTGACCGCCATCACCATCTCACCCGCCCAATACGCCATCGCCCAGCAGCTGCAGCACGGCGCCACGAATCCGGAGTTCCTCCTCGGTGATTGGCTGCAGAACGAGCTCGCGAGTGAGTCATTCGACGCCGCTATTTCCATCGAGAGTTCTGAGCACATGCCGGACAAACCAGCGTTCTTCGCGCAAGCGCATCGCGTCCTCCGTCCGGCCGGCCGGCTGGTAATCTGCGCCTGGCTCGCCGCTGAACAGCCGACACCACGCGCCGAGCGCTGGCTGCTGGAGCCGATCTGTAGGGAAGGGCGCATGCCGCAGATGGGCAGCGCCAGCGACTACCGTTCGTTAGGCGAAGCCGCCGGGTTCCAGCTGGAGGAATTTCAGGACGTGACAAAATCTGTGGCCCGCACCTGGCCGGCAATCGTCCGCCGGCTCCTGGTGAAGCTC
>JACCZQ010000117.1 GCA_013695905.1 Chthoniobacterales bacterium | reverse complement strand
TGTTTACCGTTTCTTCGAGTTATTCGATCTGCCGAATTTGCCGCGCGTCGGTGAGTTGATGCGGGCGGCAGCGGAAGGAGCAGTGCGCGTGACGCCGCCCATGAAGCCATTCCTCGAGGAGAAGATGTGGTTCGCGCTCTTCTGGCTGCAGCCGCTGCGAGAGTTCTGGCGACGCGAATTGGGCGACAAATATTTCCGGAAGCTACAGGAGGTGATCCCCTATACCTGGCTGCTCGATGCTACTCCGCTGCCGCAGCACGCGGTGATTCCGCGGCTGGAGATTCATGATTGGCGGGAAGCGGGCAAGCTGAGCCAGAAAGAGCGCGATCTGCTGCTGAAGGTGAGCGGATTTTCACCGCTCGGCTGGGGCAGCCGCGGAGTCACCGTGGGCGCCGATACGCCGCAAGCAGAATGGCAGCAGCTGATTGAGCAGGCGCTGCAGGAGTTCGCGACGACGCCGCGGATCATGCAGCGGTTCCACAAGGCGCGGCTGGTGGAGCAGCCGTATTGGGATAATGAAACCGGTGCACAGAAGCTGCTGAAGGGGCGGGTGCGGCTTTGCCCCTACTACTTCGCGGCACAGGATCGGGTGGGTTTGCGCGGGGCGCTGGCGACGATTGTCCCAGCGGACAAAAAGCTGCTGCACGGCATGCGGGATGCGATCCTTGCGCCGACCGCGGTAGGCGCCTAATGCTCGGCGGGCCAGCGCGGCCGCAAGAAACATTCCCGCAGCCGCGCACCGTTAGAATTGTTGCACCGCCGCTCCTACGAGCTTTTACCGACGAATGGTCCGGCTGCGAGTGGTGCGTCGCGTAGTCCTCGGTTCCTGGCTAGCACCGACTATCGCCCCAGCCGCGCCTCCCACTACCGCGCCCGGAGGGCCCGCGACGAGCGCACCCGTTCCCGCGCCGACGGCCGCGCCTGTTCCCGTTCTCGTAGCGCAACCCGGGGTAAGCCACAGCGCCGCTCCTGCCAAAACACTAACTACCAATATCTTCTTCATGCAGTGAGATCGGAACTGAGGCTGTCCGCGCGCCTATCACCCGAAGGCGAAGAGCTCCGTCCCGACCAGGAGCAGCAGAACCGCAGGCGCCAGCAGCGCAAGATCAGCCAGCGCGGTGCGGACGTCAGGTTGCACCTGATGTCCCATCTTGTGAACAGCACCGAGCAGCACTGCGCTCAGGGCGACGCCGCCGTCCACCGTCGCTCCTCGTGTGGTGATGAACGCTGCCGCCAAACTCGCTCCACCGAGCACGATCAGCATCGGCCACAGCGAGCGCGAGAGAGCCGGGAACGCTGTCGCCACCGAGACCCGCCGCTGCGCCATGTCAAGCTCACGCTCCCAGACGGCAATGAAGATGCAGTTTAAAGAACAGAGACAGCCAAACAGCAGCCACGCGATGAGCAGACCGCTCGTTAGGCGATTCGTTAGCGGGACCATCGTTCCAGCCGCGAAGACGAAACCGATCGTCACCTCCTTCAGCGGAACGGCCCGCCACACCAGCTGCGCCGTGTGGTTGATGAGGAGGTACGTCCCCGCCACCGCACCCACCGCAGCACCGGCGAAGAACGCGCGGGAGTCGAGGGTGGCGATCACCACCAGATCGAGGATCGCCAGCAGGAGACCCGCCGCGATCCAGGCGCGGCGGTGTTGCAGGCAAAAACGCTGCCGCAGTGAAGTCTCACCGTCTCTGTCGAGCGAGAGGCTGTCGCTCAGACGATCGGCGAGATAAATCAGCCACGCGGTCAGAAACAACGCGGCTCCAGCACCCGCCGTCACCGGCACAGAAAAGCTTTGCGCAAACAACCAGCACCAGCTCACCGCCACGAGCGGCGCATCCAGGCAGACGAGATTCAGCCACGTCAGCACACCCGCCGTGCGCGGCCGCGCGACGACTTCGCCGCCACAACTCTTGCTCGCCGCAGCTTCGATCATACGTTAAACTTCACGCGCTCAGCGTCGCTCCTCCACCTCGCCCTATGAACTCGAACAACGGCATTCCCACCAACAATGCGGCCGTCGCCGCGCTCCCGAAACATCTGCTGCAGTTCGCCGTCGATCAGCGCTACGACGAATACACGCCGGTCGATCACGCCGTCTGGCGATTTATCATGCGGCAGAACATTTTCTTCCTGAAAGAGTACGCGCACAAAGTTTACTTCCAGGGGCTGCTGGAGACCGGCATCTCGTGCGAGCGAATTCCACGCATCCAGGAGATGAACGACATCCTCGGCAAGATCGGCTGGGGCGCAGTGGCTGTGGACGGGTTCATCCCGCCGGCCGCGTTCATGGAATTCCAAGCCTACAAGGTGCTGGTGATCGCGTGCGACATGCGCCAGATCCACCACATCGAATACACGCCCGCCCCCGATATCGTGCATGAGGCGGCGGGGCATGCGCCGATCATTGTCGATCAGGAATACTCGAACTATCTGCAGCGGTTCGGCGAAGTCGGTGCCAGGGCGATGCAGTCGCGGAAAGACTTCGAGTTGTATGAGGCGATCCGCCGCCTTTCGATCCTAAAGGAGCTGCCGAACTCGGACCCGGAGGAGGTCGCCGCCGCCACGCGCGAAGTGGAGGAGCGACAGCAGAACCTCGGTGAGCCTTCCGAGATGGCGCTGCTCTCGCGGTTGCATTGGTGGACGGTGGAATACGGCCTCATCGGAACGCTGGAGCAGCCGAAGATCTATGGCGCGGGCTTGCTCTCCTCGATTGGCGAGTCGGTCTCCTGCCTCGAGCCGCACGTGAAGAAGCTCGCGTATTCGGTCGAGGCGGCGCAGACCGCGTTCGACATCACCACCAAGCAGCCGCAGCTCTTTGTTTGCCGCGATTTCCTGCACCTCACCGATGTGCTGGAGGAGTTCGCCAGCCGGATGGCGTTCACCGTCGGCGGGCTCGAAGGAATCAACAAAGCGATCGATTCGACGAAGACAGCGACATGCCAGTACTCGTCCGGTCTGCAAGTCAGCGGCACCTTCACCGAGGTGCTCACCGGAGCGAACAACGAGCCGATTTATCTGCGCACCACCGGCTCGAGCGCGCTCGCGTTTACCGACGGACAGCTGGAGGGCCACGGCCGCGATTATCATGCGGAAGGCTTCGGCTCACCGATCGGCCGCTGGCGCAACACCAGCGCCGCGCCGGAGAGTTTGTCGGACGATCAGCTGCACAGCATCGGCATCGCGCAGGGCAGCCGCGCCACGATCAATTTCGAAAGCGGCGTTGTCGTGACCGGTCGCGTCGAGAAGATCCTGCGCCGCGATGGCCGGCTGCTGTTGCTCAGCTTCTCAAACTGCAGCGCGAAGCTCGGTGACCGCGTGCTGTTCGATCCGGCGTGGGGCACGTTCGACATGGCCGTGGGCGAACGGATCAACTCTGTCTTTAACGGCGCCGCGCATAAGGACGCGTTCGACGACGTGGCGCTGGTGCCGAAGGACCGCACCATCAAGGTGCCGTCCGACGCCAAGCGCCGGAAGCTGGAGAACCTCTACCAGCAGGTGCGCGACATCCGGGAGCGGAAGGTCGGCTATGAGCGGCTCGGCGAAATCTGGGAGACGCAGCAGGCGGAGCATCCCGACGATTGGCTGCTCTCGATGGCGATCTTCGAGATTCTCGACGACGCCGGCGCGCAAAACGAGCTGAAGCAGAAGATCGTGACGTTCCTGAACCAGAAGAAGCTTGTCGATAAAGACAAGGCGACGCTGATCGAGTGGGGATTCCGCCTCGTCACTTATCA
Organism: Chthoniobacterales bacterium; assembly: GCA_013695905.1. Classification (GTDB taxonomy): domain Bacteria; phylum Verrucomicrobiota; class Verrucomicrobiia; order Chthoniobacterales; family UBA10450; genus JACCTI01. The sequence continues at coordinate 2,034 of JACCZQ010000117.1, read as the reverse complement.
CAAGACCGGCCTGCAGATCGCCACGTCTTAACGCGCGCGATGAGCCGCAATTCCGGGGAGCGCACGCTTGCAGCGTGCTGGCGATGGCATTCTGCCGTCGCGAACTTTCGTGGCTGTGCGCTTGGAGTACGCGAACGCCTCCGCTGCATTGACCGTTTAGGGAAGTTCGTGCTCGCAGAATGCGAGCACCAGCACGCTGCAAGCGTGCGCTCCACGGACAGAGCACTCGCGCGTGTGAGAATATCACTTCAGCGATACAGCTCCGGCCGCCGGTGACTGAAGACCGGCATCCGCTCGCGCACCATGCGCACCACCTCCAGCGACACTTCACCGTAGACCACCTCCTCGCGGTCGGCTGATGCAGCAGCGGTGACAACGCCGTACGGATCGATGATCGCCGAGGTGCCGCAGAAGGTGGTGCCGTCATCCGTGCCCACGCGGTTCGCGAGAATGCAGTAGCTCTGGTTTTCGATCGCGCGTGCCGTCGCGAGCGTGCGGAGGTGCTCCACCCGCGGGAACGGCCACGCCGAGGAGACGACGAAAACATTTACACCACCATCCGCAGCGAGAGCGCGATACAATTCCGGGAAGCGAAGGTCATAGCAGATACTCAGTCCGAGCCGCAGGTCCCGCAGCTGGAACGCCGCCAGTTCGCCGCCACAGGTAAAGCATTTGTGCTCCTCGGTTGGCGCCGGTGTGAACAGGTGAGTCTTGCGATACTTCGCAATCACCTCCCCTGCTCTGTCGATCACGACTTGCGCGTTGTAGATGCACGAGTCGTCGCGCTCCGAGACGCCGCTGATGATCGCAATCGAAAACTCCTTCGCGATCTCGCGCAGAGCCGGCACAGCACCTTCCGACCAGGTGGTGGCGTGCTCTTGAATCGCAGGCATGGAGTACCCGGTATCCGCCATCTCCGGAAACACGATCAGCTCCGCGCCTGCCTGTTTCGCGCGCGCCGCGAAATCGCGCAGCTTCCGCACGTTGTCTGCTACGTCGCCCACCGCGCAGGAGATTTGCGCGACCGCGATCTTCAACCTGCCGCTCACAAGTTGCCGATTCCCTAAAGTGCGCCGCTCACGCTGCCGAGCGTGATGTTCTCCACCAGGATCTGCGCGGGACGCGATAACGCGTAGCTCACCGCCTCCGCCACATCTTCTGCCGCCATCATTTTTTCGCGCGGCCACTCACCTGCCACGCTGTTCCAGATCTCGGTACTGGTGGCGGCGGGATAGATATTGATGACGCGAATCCCGCGAGAGCGGAGCTCTTCTCGGGCTGATTGCGACCAGCCTTCGAGTGCGAATTTGCTCATGCAATACGCGCCCCAGCCGGGGAAGCCGGTCTTCGCCGCCACCGAGAGGATGTTCACGATGCTGCTTCCTGCGCGCATCGCGGGCGCGAGCTTCTGGGTGAGGAGAAATGGCGCCGTCACGTTGATCGCGAGGGTGCGCTGCCATTCCTCGAGCGAGACGCCGTCGAGCGGCTTCACCACAGCGATCCCGGCGTTGTTGATGAGCGCGTGGAGCGGTTCGCCCCCAGCTGCTTCGGTGAGGCGCGCGATTTCTTCTGGTTTGGTTAAATCGGCGCGCAGCAGCACGGCATGCGCGCCACAGCTCTCGACCGCCGCTTTCACTTCCGCGAGCGCGGCTTCATCACGCCCGTGCAACAGCAACGTCGTCTCTGGCGCAGCAAGCGTTTCGGCGATCGCGCGGCCGATGCCGCGGCTCGCGCCCGTGATGAGAATGCGTTTCATCTTGAAGAAGAGGCGGGGGCGGGAATCGAACCCGCGAATAGAGGTTTTGCAGACCCCGACCTTACCACTTGGCTACCCCGCCGTTGCGCGAACCGGAGCGTAACGCGTCAACGCAGAGTGTCAACGCAAGGCAAGGTGGCGCAGCACTCGTGCACGCGTTCTTCATTTGAGCGTTGGACGTTGCAGGTTGGACGTTGAACGTTTCCGCCTTCTGAAAATGTCCCGCTCCCCCGACCTCTTCACCGCCGCCAAACGCCGCATCCCCGGCGGCGTTAATT
>JACCZQ010000110.1 GCA_013695905.1 Chthoniobacterales bacterium | reverse complement strand
CCTATATGTTGCTGCAGGCGATCACCAACACATTCGTCTATTTCCAGCAGCTGGAGCTCGCGCAGGTCCACTTCGGCGATGATCGTGCGGCGCGGACGGGGTTCTTCGCACAGATCGACCTTTACGTGAACGTCCTCACCGTCCTGGTGCAGATTTTCCTCACGAGCCGGCTGCTGAAATGGGTGGGTGTCGGCGTGGTGCTGGCGACGTTGCCGACGATCAGCATCATCGGGTTTATGACGCTCGGCCTCACGCCGACGATCGCTGTGCTTGTCGTGTTTCTGGTGCTGCGGCGCGCGGGGAATTTCGCGCTTTCGCGGCCCGCGCGGGAGGTGCTGTTCACGTCCATTCCACGTGAGGACAAATACAAGGCGAAGAGTTTTATCGACACGTTTGTGTATCGCGCGGGCGATCAGGTGGGGGCGTGGTCGTATGCGGCGATGGGATGGTTTGGGCTCGCGATGACCGGGATTTCCTTCATCGCCGCGCCGCTGGCGGGGGTGTGGTGCGTGCTGAGCCTCTGGCTGGGCAAGAAGCAGCTGGCGCTCCCCACCGAGCGTGTGCCGACTCGTTAGGCGGGTTGTAGCTGTCGCCATGTGGGCGACACGGGTCTGTGCGTGCCACTCGTGGCGGCGTAGCCACATACCCGTGCGGCGCATAGCGCCGCAGCTACAACGCGCCGCGATTCGCCGCGCCGGCGAAGATGCCCCCAGCGCGGAGGGGCCGGCGCGTTAGCTGAACGGCGCGCGCCTAATCATCTTCGTAAATCTCGTCGACAGGCTCGGCCGGGCGAACCTCGGCGTTGCGGCCGAACAAGGCGCGCCGCACACGCTGCCGCGGCGAGAGACGGCGAACATCAGCGGCGGGAGGCGCGGCATAGACCGGCTCGTCGGAGCCTGGCAAACCGAAGACCATGGCGCCGGTTTCGTCGGTGCCGAGATACCGCGCGCGTTTCGACCCGCGGGGGATGGCCGGGAGGTTTTGCTCGTCGTCCGGCGGGAGGGCGCGGCGCACCGGCAGGGTGCCACGGCTGGTGGTCCGCTGGGACGACTTCGCAGCGGAAGCAGTGCGGGTGCGGGAAGGGGTGGAAGAAGCCGCGGCGCGCTTGCGCTGAGTGGCAGCCGGGGAGCTGGTCGATTCCGCAGCGGATGGTGAGGAGGCGGCGACCTGGCCGCTGCCCGTGTCGCTGACGGAATGGCGGGTGCTGGCGGGAGTGGCTTCGGCCACCGTCTCGGCAGCAGCAGGTGCCGGCGGAGCGTCAATGATTTCTGGTCCTTCCTCCGGTGCGGTCGGCTCCTGTTCTGCCCGCGAGGTCGTGGTGGTTGTGTTCCGGGCGAGGACGCGCTCGGGCTGCTGTGGAGCGGGCGTCGTTCTGGCAGCGGTGCGCGGCGTCGTGGCAGGTTCAGCTGGCGCGGCGGCGGGAGCCGTGGCGACGGAAGGTTGCGGCAATGCGGCGACGGACTGCGCAGGGGAGGTCGGGTCGGCGGCGGTGGTTGTCGTGCGCTGCTGCTGCGTGTCGGCACTGGCGACGACGGTTGATGCTCCCGCCTCGACGCTGAGAGGTGGTGCTTGCAGCAGGGTCTCATCCGTGGCCGGTGCCGCGGCGATGACAGGCTGAGCCGGCGCGGAGGTGGTGACGGTTTGCTCGGGCACGCCGATGGGAATGCCGATTGGTTTCGGTTCACCAGTGGCCACACGGCCGGAGCGCGGCAACATCATTGCTCCCACGACCACCAAGGTCAGCAGGAGAGCGGCAATCGCGAGCGGCTTCGCCGAAATCGGAAGGCGCTGGAGCGCAGCCGGCAACTGCCAGCTGGACGGCGCACCACCTTCAGCCGGCGCAGGAGCCGCGGCGATCACCGGTATTGACGCACTCGCCGGGTGACGCTCCACCTCCTCCAGACAATCGCGAACCTGCTCCTCGAGGACGAGCGGATCCCGCGGGCGTTCGCCGGGTCTGACGGCCATCATTTGCGTGATGAGTGCACGGAAAGCTTTGTTGACGCCGCTGGAACTTTCGACGGCGGCCGTCGAGATCGGAGCTGCACCGCTGACGAGGAACCAGAGCGTGGCGCCGAGGGAATAGACATCGGAGCGAAAATCGACCTCGCCTTGCACGAGATGTTCCGGGCTCGAGAAGTCCGCGGAAAGCGCCGGCCCGGTCGGCTCCGGGCTGCCGAGCAGATGTGGCCTTATTTTTGAGAGGCCGAAGTTCAAGACCTTCACCAGGGGCCATTCGCCCGCCGGGGTGGTGCCGGGAACGATCATGATGTTCGACGGCTTCAGCGTCCCGTGTGGCACCGCATGAAACGCAGCGGCGCCGAGCGCGCTCACCACCTGCGAGCCGATGCGCAACGCGCTGTCGGCCGGCATCGGGCCGTGTTTATCGACCCAGCTCTGCAGCGTCTCGCCATCGTAGAACTCGGAGGCGCAGACGAACAGATCACCGTCGGCCTGGAATTGGCGAACAGCAGCGACGTTCGGGTGATCGAGCAACTGGGCGGCGTTCAGCTCCGCTTCGAATTGTGCGCGGCTCTCGGCCGCCACCGCTGTCTGCGGGATGAGCATCAACGTCACCGCCTCGCGGGTGGCGACATGGACGCCTTTATAGGTGACCACGCTGTTTTCGCGGGCGAGCTCCACCGGGGCGCCTAGCTCCACCGGGGCGCCTTCCGGGGTGGTGTCGATGCGGTAATTACCGAAGAATTTTCTGTTGTTCATATCGTGAGGAGCCGCCGGGAGAGAGCCCGCCCCGAAGATAGATTCGGATGATCGGACCGTGTCGCTCCTTAGTTTGACAGCTTTGGGCGGAAAAAATTCACCTGCCGCGCCTAATTGGGCGTTGCTTCGGCAGGTGGAAACCTCCGGTCCGGAGCGGCTGACTGCCATCCGTGGCACGGAAATCGCAGTCTGAGAGGGATGCCCAATCCGCAGCTCGAGCAATTCAGCCATGAACTCCTCACGAAGGCAGGAGTGACGATCCTCCTCTGCGCGATCGCTGCTCTTCTTCTGCGGGAACTGCTCCGCCGGGTGGAGCGCAAAGCCACGCAGCCGGGCCGGTCCGAGCGGGCGGCACCGGAGGCGGAACCAACCTCCGTGTCCATCCCGGCGTATTCTGCGGCGGCGTCCGCTCTGCCAAATTGCCCCGCCTGCGACGCGAGGATGGTGAAACGCCGAGCGCGGAGTGGGGTGAACGCGGGCGCGGAGTTCTGGGGTTGCTCAGGTTATCCGGGCTGCCGCGGCACGCTCCCGGTCTAGGCGCTAAGCTAAGGCGCTTTGCGCTTGAAGAACGGGTCAGGCAGCTCGGCTGAGATGACCATCATTGCGAAGCGCAGTGCGGTGCAGGTCGAGCTACCCCGCATGGATTCGAACCATGAATAACCCCGAAAGCCTTCGGGGCTGCGTTGCCGTTACACCACCAGCGGCTCGGCGCTGGTGCAGAGCTACCCCGCATGGATTCGAACCATGAATAACGCCTCCAAAGGGCGCTGTGTTACCGTTACACCACGGGGTACTCGGCTTCGCCAGCCTTTGGCGATTTTCCGACGGCGGAGCGCAGATGGCAATGTGCAAATTTTTCCGCCGCGGCTGACCACGCGTCTATGCCGCTGAGTCGGAGGCGGTCGCCGGGAAGAGTGCGGGAGCGGGCAGGCGGATGTCCACCGTGGTGCCGTTCCCCGGGATGCTGGCGACGGAGATTCGCCCGCCGTGGGCATCGATGACCGATTTCGCAATCGCCATGCCGAGGCCGGTGCCGTGCGATTTGCCGTGAGTGACGAATGGCTCGAAGAGGCGCGGCAAAATCTCCGGCGGGATGCCTTTGCCGGTATCGGAAAGCCGGATCACGACTTTGTCCTGCACCAGATCAGTGGTCATGGTGAGAATGCCGCCGCCGCGCATCGCTTCGCTGGCGTTTTTGATGAGGTTGCTCATCATGCGCGTGAAGCGGGAGAGGTCGATCTCGATGTCCTTGTCGTAGCGAATGTGTTTCACGAACTGGATGTTCTGCCCCGGGAGCAGCCGCAGCGATTGCTGGCTCAGGTCGTCCATCAACCGCCAGACGGAGACGCGCTCCTTGTTGAGCGCCGTGGAGCCGCGCGCGTAATCGAGCAGCTCCTGCGTCATCGCGAGCATGCCGTTGACCGCGTTGTCGATCATCGTGGTGAGATCGCGCGTGCGCGGGTCGGTATTTTCCGTCGCGATAAGGTCGGAGCAGCAGCGGATGATGCAGATGGGATTCTTCAGGTCGTGAATGATGGAATTCGCCATCGAGCCGACGAGGCTCACCCGCTCCGTGCGCATCACTTCGGAGATGAAGTGGGAGTTCACCTGGCGCAGCCGCTCGGAGACGGAGCGGAGGAAATTCATGTGGAGGCGGCTCGGCGCCAGCTCCAGGATGTGCTGGAAAGTGCGTTCATCGACGCTGGCGAGCAGCGTGGATGAAGCAGCGGTGGCTTTCGCGGAGTGCGGTTGCCCATCGAACAACGCCATCTCGCCGAAGAAGTTTCCGGGTTGAATAAAGCCGAGCGTCTCCTGGTTTCCGCCGCGCCCGGTCTTCGAAATCTTGATCGATCCTTCGCCGACGAGGTAAAGGGAATCGCCGCGGTCGCCTTCGTTGAAGATGACTTCGCCTTCTTTCAGGCGGATCGTTTTCATCTCGAACCGGATATCTTCGAGCACGTCAGCGCTGATGCCCTCGAAGAGCGTGTTGCTGGCGAAGCACCGGAAAGTGTCGAGTGAATCCGCAGTTAACATCTGTTCTCGTCCTAAGCAGCCGCAGTGCCGCGGAGCAGACTTGATTCAGCGGCGGCTTTCCGGGCCGCGACGGCGTTCGCCACCTGCTCGAGGAAATCATCGGGCGCGAGCGGTTTCGACAAAAACGCGAAAAGCCCGGCGGCGTAGAGATTCTTTAGCCGGTCGGGATCGATGAATCCCGTGGTGATAATCACCGGCACCTCCGGGGCGACGGCGCGCAGGCGGCGGAATGTCTCCTCGCCGTCCATGAACGGCATGGTGAGATCTAGCACGAGGACGTCGAACGAGCGCTCGCGACTCACGCGATCGAGGCATTCAAACCCGGAGCGGGCGGTCTCCACATGGTACCCGGCGAGCGTGAGCAGCTCGTGGAACAGGAGCAGCGCCGCAGGTTCATCGTCCACCGCGAGAATGCGCGGCCGTCGTGGCACCCGACGTTCTGAAACGGGGAGTGGATCCTCGTCGTCCCCTTGATCAAAAGTGTCGTCGGCCGCTTCCCGCTCGCTCCCCTGCTCGACCAGATGCGCGGTGATATTCGCCGCGTGTTCGACGCTCGCGCGGAGCATCGCCAGATATTTGGAGGAGCCGTGGTCGCCGGTCCAGATGTCTTCCATCAGATCGGTGGTGCCGGCGATGATCTGCAGCAGATGATCGCGGTCGGAACCGGCGAGCTGCTGAACCTCCGAAGCGTTCTTCGGTGCGTTAATCTGCATGGCGATTAACCTCCCGGTTCAGGCCCGGCGCTGAGCGGCGCCGTGGTGGCGCCCTGCCCGCCGAAGGTGCCGGTGCGGGAGCCATTGCCGCCAGAGCCGGTGTAGTTCGGAAGAAGCTTTCCGAGCCGAGGCGGGTGAGGGTGCTATCCTGAAAGAGCAGCTCGGAACGGGACTTGATGCCGGTCTTCACGCCCAGGTCATCCTTGATCACCTGCTGCAGCTCGGCTTTGCGGCTGCCACTGGCATGGTCCACCACGTGGACCTGATTGATGATTTTGTTGATTCGCGCTTCCCGGAGAGCGCCGGCGTAAGCAGGTGCGCCAGCTATCACGAAGCAAAACGCGGAGACGCGGACGATTTTCTTCCCCATGGGTAAAGGCCACATGGCCACTCTGGGGAAAGAGCAGAGTCTATGCCCTGCGTTTATAATTATCATAACATCAGCAACGAGGCGCGAGCCGCAGCTGCAGCAGCTGCTCATGCCCTGTGTCGCTCAGCTATGGCGTCAGGAAAACGCGTCCGGTATACGGATCCACCACCGGCGTGCCGCTGGGAAATGCCCGCACATCCACGAGCCGCTGCCGCGGCGCGAACGGGCTGTGCACAAATCCCGGACGCCCCGGCACCGGCACCCCGTAGGGCGGATCGCGGCGGCCCGTGGGATCTCCCGGCGCCGGCCGGGCAAGGCGGATTTCCGGCGCGGGTGGCGGCGTAGGGGTGTGGATCGGCTCCGGCTCGGAGGGATCGACCGATTCCTGCGTTTCCTGCGTCGCATCCGGCGCTTTTCGCCGGCTGCGCTTCGGCGACTTGGCGGGGACTTTCTTGTCCGGCGGGCGAAATGGCTTGGCGAGGGTATTGCCGACGCGCTTGAGGAAATTCCCAAACGAGTCAGCCGCTTCCGCGGTCGGCGCAAAGGGCGTCCCGAAGCCGAGCAGCACTACGACGAGGGAGAGGCGGACGAGATTCTTCACGGGCGGGGCGGGAACTTCACCCAGACGCGCCACTGTTCAAATCCCGGCGACGCTAATTTCCCGCCCGACGAGTCCGCCTCCAACGCGGAGCGCGCGCCTGACCCCGGAGCTGCCCGAGGCTCAGAACCGCACCTGCACGCCGACGCCCGCTCCGCTGCTGACCACGTCGTAATCAAACGCCGCGCCGACCGGCTGGATCGTTCGAGCGCCGCTGACCACCGTACGTAATGCGCGGCACTTAATCGCGTCGGCGTTTCTCACGAGCACCGCTGTCATTCCGAGCGGAGCGAAGCGTAGTCGAGGAATCTCTAAACTCCCCTGCTGTGCATCCGCAGACGGCGATTAGAGATTCCTCCACTCCGGTCGGAATGACAGAAGGCGCAAGCCCGCCCCGGACCCCCACCCCCGATTGCGCGGTAGCGGAACGCTCGTTTTGGGGTAGGTTCCCTGTCCCCGCAAATGAATCAATTAGAGATCCAGGATTTACACGTCACAATTGCCGATCAGGAGATCATCCGCGGCCTCACCCTTGCCGTCCCGAAAGGTGAAGTGCACGCCATCATGGGGCCAAACGGCTCCGGCAAAAGCACGCTCGCGAAGGTGATCGCCGGGCATCCCGATTATGTGGTGACGAGCGGCGCCGTGTTGATGGACGGCGAGAACATCCTCGAAATGGAGCCCGATCAACGCGCGCGGGCCGGTATTTTCCTCGCGTTCCAATACCCGAGCGAGATCCCCGGCGTAACGATTGCGAATTTCCTCCGCGCAGCAGTGCAGGCGCGGCTGCCCGAGGGCGAAGAACTCGAGGCGACCGATTATTACGCCGAGCTCTATAAGAAGATGGACCTGCTGGAGATGCCCCGCGCTTTCACCTCTCGCTCGGTTAATGAAGGTTTCTCCGGCGGCGAGAAAAAGCGGAACGAAATCCTGCAGCTCGCCATGTTAAACCCGAAATACGCGGTGCTGGATGAGACCGACAGCGGGCTCGACATCGACGCTTTGAAGGTCGTCGCCAACGGCGTGAACTCCCTCCGCAGCCCGAACCTCGGCGTGCTGCTGATCACCCACTACCAGCGGCTGCTCGATTACATCGTGCCCGATCACGTCCACGTGATGGTGGGGGGCCGCATCGTCCGCAGCGGCGACAAGAATTTGGCTCTCGAACTCGAAGAGAAAGGCTACGACTGGGTCCGCACCGAAATCGCGGAACCGGTCGGCGTCTGAACTCCTGCTCTTGATCCTGATCCTGCTCCTGCAGAAGAGATCAGGATTAAGATCAGGAGCAGGAGCAGGAAAGAAAAGGAATAAAATCATGGTCACTGACGCAACAACAGAAACATCACCCCTCGGCCTGGAGCAGAACACGGCCGGCGATTTCTTCTACCCGGAGACGCACCTGCACGACGCCGGCGTCGGCCTCACCGAGGCGACGATCGACTACATCGTCAACGTAAAGCAGGAGCCGGATTGGGTGCGCGACTTCCGCAAAAACGCGCTCAAGATTTTCGAGAGCAAGCCAATGCCGACGCATTGGGCGAGCAAAGACCTGGAAGCCATCGTCTTCGAAAACATCCGCTACTACCTGAGCAGCGGCACCCAGGCGAAACGCAGCTGGGACGACGTGCCGGACGACGTGAAACGCACCTTCGAACGCCTCGGGATTCCGGAGCAGGAACGCAAGTTCCTCGCCGGCGTGGAGGCGCAGTTCGACAGCGAGGCCGTTTACTCGAACATCAAAGCCGCGGTCGGCGAGCAGGGCGTGATCTTCGTCGGC
>JACCZQ010000091.1 GCA_013695905.1 Chthoniobacterales bacterium | reverse complement strand
GAGGGGCGCAAACCCGGCGGGCGGGCGCCGCAGCCGCCGGAGGAAAGGCCCGCGCCCAAAGAGCAATATAACTTTACCGACCCGGAGAGTCGGATCATGAAAACCCGGAGCGGATTTGAGCAATGCTACAACGGGCAACTGGCGGTGGACGCCGAGGGGAGCCTGTTGATTGTGGGCGAGCACCTGAGCGCCGCGCCGAACGACAAAGAACAACTCCTGCCGGGCGTGGCGAGCATCGATCCCGCGCATCGGCAGGCCACCGCCGTGCTGGTGGACAGCGGTTTCATGAGCGCGCCGGCGATCGCGCAGGTGGAGGCGCCCGCGGCGGGCCAGCCGCGCAAGACCGTCTATGGGGCGCTCCAGCGCGAGAGCCACCATCGCACCCTCGCCCAACTCGAAGCCCAGGAAAAAGAACCTGAGCCGTTGCCCGCCGGGGCCAGCGCGCCAGAGAAAATGGCGCATCGGCTGGCGACCCCGGCCGGGCGCAAACTCTACGCGCTGCGCAAGCAAACCGTGGAGCCGGTCTTCGGGATCATCAAAGAGACGATGGGCTTTCGGCGCTTCAGCCTGCGCGGGAAAGCCAACGCGGCGCGGGAATGGACGCTGGTCTGCCTGGCCTACAACATGAAGCGGTTGCATCGCCTGGCGCAGCATGCCGCGAGCGAAAGGCAGATCGCCGCGAGTTGGGCGTGAGAAAGGAGAAGAAAGCCTTGGCTTTGAGAAAGCACCGGCTGCAAAAGGCAAATTGTCTTTCCGATCTCAAGTGATTTAGGCTGACCCAAACTTTTTGGGCCAGAAAAAGGACTCATGCCACTGAGTCCCGCTGCGTTTCCAGATCTCAGCCCGACAGGCTGCTAGGCGTCCGGTGTTCTTTCCGTTGATGATCATGATGTCGACGCCGTTGTACGACAGAACGTAGTTGGACCTCCTCTGCGGCCGGCGCGATCTCCAGTACGACAATGTCACCCGCCTTCGCGCCCGCAGCTTCGCTCATCTCCCGCTCCACCTTCAGCCAGTGGCTACCCTCGCCGTCGGGCTGGAGCGTGGCCCGGAACGCGAAACCATTGATAGTGCCCTCGACCGCCGTCATGCTCCGCGAGGGGAGCTTGGCACTGACCTCCTTCGGCAGGGTGAGAAAGGTCCACGAGTCAGCCTCCGCGGGTTGAAGGAGCTTCGCTTTGAAACGAATCTTGGAAGCTGTCTTGGCCATTTCTCCAGAGTATTACTCGAATCGGCGAAGGTACGGAAAACGAAAAACTGGCGTCGGGCTCTGCCTTCGCGCGACTGCGAGCGATATTACGGCGCTGGTCGCCGCACGAAATTACAAACCCGCAGTACAAAAATCTGCGGACGATCCTCCGAGAGCCTGATCCTCACCCGAGAGGAGATGCCGGCTGCGCTTCCGGCAGCCGAGCGGGCGCGACTACCGAAGCGGCGCGACCTGTCGCTGGCCGCAGTCTTTGACAGCTCGGCGACGGCACAAGGAGTCCGGACGCGGAATACGCCGTCCGGCTCGGTCGTGCGTTGTTCATGTGAGACTTACGGGATGATTGGCGCGTCGAGCGGCGGCAGGTCGTAGCGTGACCGCTTGCCGTGCGGCACTGAACCGGCTTCACTGGTGTTGTGCACGACCGTGAACCAGCGCTGCTAAACACCGGTCTCTACACGGTTCCCGAGGCCGCGCGCCTGACGCGTGTTTCCATCGGCAAGATCCGCCGTTGGCTCAAGGGTTACAATTTCAGAAGCGGCGAACGTATCCGGCATTCCGATGCCGTTTGGCAGGGTGAGCTGAAGCCAATTGAGAACAAACTGGCGCTGAGCTTTCGCGATTTGCTGGAGCTTCGTTTTGTCGACGCCTTCATTCGTGCGGGTGTGAGCTGGCGCACCATGCGCCGGACCCACGCGAAGGCGCAGGAGGAACTACGGACAACGCACCCGTTTTGCTCGAACCGCATCTTCACTGACGGCCGAACAATTTTGCTGCGGCAGGGGGAAGAGGACGGCGATCAGCCGCTCGTCGATCTCGTCACTAACCAGCGCGAGTTTTCGCGCATCGTGGGACCATTCCGCAAGGAGCTCGAGTTCTCGGGTAATGACATCATCTGGTATCCGCTCGGGAAAGAGCGCCAAATTGTCATCGATCCGCGGCGCAACTTTGGCCAGCCGACCACCGCTCGCTCTGGTGTGCCCTCGCAGGTCCTGGCTCGCAGCGTCCGAGCGAACGAATCGGCGGAGACCGTGGCGGCGTGGTATGAGGTGCAGACGGACGAGGTTCGCGACGCAGTCGAGTTCGAGCAGTCGCTTGCGAAAGCGGCGTGAGATTTTTCTTCGACAACAACCTTCCGGTGCGGCTGAGTCGAGCATGGCCTGGCTGAAATGCTACACGATATCGCCGCAATCGAAGTCGATGTCCGCCATGGGCCTGGCCAGCTTCATGATCGCTGATCCGGACGGCAACACGATCTTGGTCGATCAGCACAGGCTATAGGCCAAACAAGACGGCCGCTTTTGTCGGCAACTGCTGCAGAATCGGCACGCTACCTAGATTGTTCCCGGCCGATCGCCAGAGCGGAGGTGCAGGCGAATACGTTTGATGAGATCACGCCGAAATGCGGCGAGGCCCAGCTGTT
>JACCZQ010000038.1 GCA_013695905.1 Chthoniobacterales bacterium | reverse complement strand
GCCGAAGCGCCTCTGGAGACTCCGGCCGCCGCCGAACCCATCGCCGATGAGTCACCAGCGACCGAAGCGCTGCGCGCGCTCAAGATGTCACCAGCTCCCGCGCCCGCACCGAGCGCAGCTCCCGCCGAAGCACCGAAGACGGAACCCGTCGTCGCCACCTCCGAGCCGGAGAAAGCAACCGCGGAAAACACGGGCGGGCGGAGCGCGTTGCAAACCGCGTTCGACACCGACGACGATCTGGACGCGAAAGGCGTGGTCGCCCACGTCGGCCGGATGGAGGGCGTGAAAGCCTGCGCCATTATGTTCGGCGACGGTCTCAGCCTCGCCGGAAATTTACCCGAAGAGTACGAGGCGGACGGCCTCTGCGCGATGGCCCCATCGCTGCTGCAGCGCGTGGAGAATCACATGACCGAGACCAAGCTCGGCCAGCTCCGCGGCATGACGCTCTCCTGCTCGAACGCAGCGGTCACATTTTTCATGCACGACAACCTCTGCCTCGCCGTCCTCCACGCCAGGGAGGAACTCGCCGGCGACGTGCGCGAGCGGCTGGCGGGCGCCGTCCCCGAACTCTCCAAAAAATACTCCCACCCGGTCTAGGAACTCAGCCAATGTCGATCATCAACTACGCCAGTCGCGAAATTCAGTTCAAAATCGTTTACTACGGGCCCGCGCTCTGTGGCAAGACGACCAATCTCGGCTACATCCACCAGCGGATTAACCCGGAGAATCGCGGAGATCTTGTCTCCCTCGCGACCGCGTCGGATCGCACGCTCTTCTTTGATTTCCTCCCGCTCAACGCGGTCGTGATCAAAGGCTTCGTGACGAAGTTCCAGCTCTACACCGTGCCCGGGCAGGTCATCTATAACGCCACCCGGCAGCTCGTCCTGCGCAGCGTCGATGGCGTGGTCTTTGTCGCTGATTCGCAGTGGGAAAAAATGGAGGAAAACGTCGAAAGCTTTAAGAACCTCGAGGACAACCTCGCCAAGCAGAACATCTCGTTAGACGAGATCCCTTACATCATTCAGTACAACAAGCGCGATCTCGAGAACATCGCGCCGACGAACTACCTCGAGTACGTGCTGAACAACCGGAAGAAGCGCGTGCAAAGCTTCGAGGTGGTCTCCAGCACCGGGCAGAACGTCTTCGCCTCACTGAACGCCGTGTCGCAGATCCTGCTGCACAAATTCAGCAAACAAAGCGACGCCCCCAAGACCGCACCGCCTGTCGCCATCCCGGTAGAGCCGTCTGTGATGCAACGCCAAAGCGCCGCCGTATGAACGCCATTCCCTGTCTCACCATTGAAGACGTCGCCACGCTGGACGGCGTGCTGGCGGATTTCCTCACCAAAGCCGAAGCGGATCTCACCGTCGTCATCGATCGCGGCGGCAACGTTATCTCGCAGTATGGCGACATGACCGTGATGGACGTGACCATCATCGCCGCACTCGCAGCCGGATCATTTGCCGCAACGAAAGAGCTCGCCCGCCGCATCGGCGAAGTCGAATTCAACGCCCTTTACCATCAGGGTAACGGCAATCACATCTTCATGAACTCTGTCGATGAGGATAACATCATGATCACGGTGTTTGGCCGCCGCACCACCGTCGGATTGGTGCGATTCTACTCCGCCGGCACCGCGCAAGCGGTCAGCACCTTACTCAAAGGCGTGAGCCGAAACGGTCATGGCTTCGAGTTCGATCCGTCGGATGTGATGTCGTCGCCGGTTTTCGCGGACCAATAGCGCAGCGTCAGCTGACCTGGAGGGCAATGCTCCCGTCATTGCCGGGGTTGGGCATGCAACGACAGGAGCGTGCCCGCCAGGTCAGCCATGGCAACGACAGGAGCGTTGCCCTCCAGGTCAGTGGCTACCCGTTAAATTCCCGCACCACGAGCGTGGCGTTATGCCCGCCAAACCCGAAGGAGTTGTTCAGCGCCACCCGCACCTTTTTCTCCTTCGCCACGTTCGGCGTGAAGTCGAGATCGCACTCCTCGTCGGGATTTTCGAGATTGATCGTCGGCGGAATGATCCCGTCGCGAATGGCCAGCGCGCAGGCCGCCATTTCCACCGCACCAGCGCCGCCCAGTAAATGTCCGGTCATCGATTTCGTGGAGCTGATGGAGACGTTCCGCGCGTGGTCGCCGAGCACCGTCTTAATCGCGCGCGTCTCCGCCACATCACCGAGCCCGGTGGAGGTGGCGTGCGCATTCACGTAATCCACCTCGTCCGGATTGACCTTCGCGTGTTGCAGCGCCATCCGCATCGCCCGCGTCGCACCGTTGCCATCCGGAGGAGGCGCAGTCATGTGGTACGCGTCTGAGGAGAGGCCGTAGCCCAGCAGCTCGCAGTAGATCTTCGCACCCCGTTTCCGGGCGTGCTCCAGCTCCTCCACGACGACCACACCCGCACCCTCACTCATGACAAAACCATCGCGATCACGATCCCACGGACGCGAGGCGCGCGGCGGCTCCTCGTTCCGCGTGCTGAGCGCCTTCATCGAGGCAAACGCCGCCAGCCCGATCGGGATGATCGAAGCCTCAGATCCACCGGCGAGGAAAATGTCGGCGTCGCCGAACTTAATCATCCGCCACGATTCACCGATCGCGTTATTCGAAGTGGCGCAGGCGGTGACGATGCAAAGATTTGGCCCTTGCAGCCCGTATTCCATGGAGAGCAGTCCGCTCGCCATGTTGCTGATCAGCATCGGGATGGTGAATGGCGAGAGCCGCGTCGGGCCCTTCGTCATCAGGACGGTGTGCTGATCCTCCAGCGTCTTCAGGCCGCCGATGCCGCTGCTCACGATCACGCCGAAGCGCGTGAGATCCGTTTTCTCGAGGTCGATCCCGCTGTCGTTCTTCGCCATCACCCCGGCGGCGACGGCGAGCTGCGCGAAGCGATCGGTGCGCCGCACATCCTTCGGGTTCTTGAAATAGTTTTTCGGCTCGAAGTTGCGCACCTGCCCCGCGATCCGGCAGTCGTAACCGCTGGCGTCGAACGCATCGATCATCCCGATCCCGCTGACGCCGTTCTTCAGGCTCTGCCAGAAGGTATCGACATCGTTGCCGACCGGTGTGACGGCGCCCATGCCTGTGATGACTACTCTTCGATCGTTCATGAGGTGGTGATCAGTGAATCGTGATCAGTGAAGAGTAGCAACTCCGGAACGCCCCGCGCCTCTTCACATCTCGCTGCGGCTAGCTCGTGCCCATCCCGACGCTCTGCACCGTCTGGAAGAGTTTGCCTTCCGTCTTGATGGACGGGGCGATGATGATTTCTGTCTGCTGAAATTCCGCGATACTGGACGCGCCGACGTTCCCCATGCAGGTGGTGATTGCCCCCACCAGGTTCTGACTGCCGTCGTCCACTTCGGCAGGGCCGAAGAGAATCTGTTTCAGCGAACCGGTGGCGCCCACTTTGATGCGGGTGCCGCGCGGCAGGTTCGCGTGCGGAGTGGCCATGCCCCAATGGTAGCCGTGCCCCGGCGCCTCGTACGCTTTCGCGAAGGCGCTGCCGACCAT
>JACCZQ010000049.1 GCA_013695905.1 Chthoniobacterales bacterium | reverse complement strand
GCCGGAAAGCAGTGGCCCGTCCGTGCGACCGTCGCTGTTCGTCGTGACCGATTTCAGCAGCGCGGAGCGGTCGCACCAATACAGATCGATCTTCATTCCCGCGGCCGGCCGGCCGCGCGAGGTATCGAGAACGTGAGTCGAGAGAGTGCTCATTCTGCAAAGCGCCCGTCGCTGCAATCGCGGCGGTCGTTCCCTAATCCACCCATCCTGTCATGTTGAGCAAAGCGAAACATCTCTGACTTCCTCCGGCTCCAAGCGCGCAGCAAAGTCAGAGATTCCTTCGAAAGACTCAGGACAGGCTCTTCGCTCCGCTCAGGATAACAATGGAAGGAAGGGCGCCAGCACTGATGCGGAACCGTCATCGTCATCCCTCCACAAGATCCCGCAGGCGCAGCTCAGCAATCTTGTAGATTTCCCCGAGCGCAGTTTCGATCTCTTTCTCGCGCGAATTCTGCAGCCGTTCCGGAAACGCGCTGAGGATCGCTTCCTTCTTGTTCAGGCGCGCGCAGATCACAAAAGGAAATCCGAACCGCTCCTTGTATTCCTCGTTGTAGCGCTCGAACAGCGCCACCTCCTCCGGCGACAGATTCCCAAGTCCGGCGCTCGCCTGCTCCGACTGCGATTCGCTCGTGAGCGCCGCCTGCCCCACCAGATCAGGATGGGCGCGGATGAGCGCCAGCTGCTCGTCGCGCTTAGCGTTTTGCACTGTCTCGCAAAGTTTCGCGTGCAATTGCTCCCGGCTCGCGAAGGGTCGCGAGGCGCAGCTCCGCGCCGCCACCCACGGCGAATGCTCGAAGACCGGCGCCACCACGCGCGTGTATTCCTCCCGCGGCAGCGCGTTCAGCTCGGCAAGGTTTGGCATCGCTTCACCGGCTTAGTTGATTTAGAACTGCTGCGCAATCCTCCTATGAAGCTCCTCTCCAATCGCTACGGCAAAGGTCGCGTGCGCGTCATGAAAATCCTGCGCGCCGACGACACGCACACCGTCCAGGAAGTGAACGTCCTCGCGTTGCTGACCGGCGATTTCGCCGCCTCCTACACCGAGTCCAACAACAGCAAAGTCGTCCCCACCGACACTATTAAAAACACCGTTAACGTGCTGGCGAAGGAGCATCTCGGCGCGGAGATCGAGCGATTCGGCCTCTCGTTAGGCCGCCATTTTCTGCAGCGCTACGAGCAGGTGGAAAGCGCCACCGCGGAGATTCACGCGAAGAACTGGCAACGCATGACGATCGACGGAGAACCGCACCCGCACTCCTTCGCGGCCGGCAGTGAAGCGAAGATGTGGACGCAAGTCGTCTGCCGGCGCGGTGGCGCAGAGGAAATCCGATCCGGTGTGCGCGATCTCGTCATCCTGAAATCGACGCAATCTGGCTGGGCCGATTACCCGAAGTGCGAATACACCACGCTGCCGGAGACGCGCGATCGCATCCTCGCCACGTCGTTTGAAGCGTCGTGGACCTGGTCGAGCGCACCCGCAAATTACAACACTGCGAATGACGCGATCCTCGCCGCGATGCTGGCGGTCTTCGCGAACAACTACAGTCCCTCCGCACAACGCAGCGTTTACGAAATGGGCGAAGCGGCTCTCCAGGCGTGCCCGGAGATCTCACGCGTGGACATGGCAATGCCGAACAAGCATTGCCTGCTGATTAACCTGAAACCGTTCGGCCTCGAGAATCAGAACGAGGTATTCGTCCCCACCGATGAGCCTCACGGGCAGATCGAAGGCAGCGTGGTGCGGAATGACTGACGACCTCATCGAGGAGCTGCTCCAAGCACGGCGCGCGCGCACACCGTGTGCGCTGGTGACAATCGCCACCACCACGGGTTCGGTCC
The DNA here is from genome assembly GCA_013695905.1 of Chthoniobacterales bacterium. Taxonomy (GTDB): domain Bacteria; phylum Verrucomicrobiota; class Verrucomicrobiia; order Chthoniobacterales; family UBA10450; genus JACCTI01. The sequence goes on along the minus strand of JACCZQ010000049.1, from coordinate 7,947 downwards.
CACGCGAGGCCGGATCGAAGATGCTGGTTTACACCGATCGCCGCACGTCCGGCACGATCGGCGGGGGGAAATTCGAATCGCTCGTGGTGGAGGAAAGCCTCGCCGCGCTGGAAGCGCGAAAGCCGGTGTTAAAATCCTACCCGCTCCACGAGGCGAGTAGCGAATCATTCGGCGCCGTCTGCGGCGGTGAAGCGACTGTGCTGATCGAGCCGCAGAACCTGAACGAGGCGCTGTACCTCATCGGCGGCGGCCATTGCGCGCAGGCCATCGCGAAGCTGGCCGCGGAGGCGGGGTTCTTCGTCACAGTTATCGAGGATCGCGAAACCGTCTTGCAAGACTTGCCCGCCTCAGTGCGCGTCGAGCACGTCGCGCCGCGCGACTTCATCGCGGCCCACCCCTGGCAATCCGACGAAGCGCTGGTGATGGTAAGCCGCAATCACGAGATCGACCGTGACGCGTTAGTCGCGGCTGTCGAACACGCGAGCAGCGCCGGCTACATCGGCATGATCGGAAGCAAACGAAAGGTGCGTCATGTTTTCGATCAACTAAAAGCGCGCGGCTTTTCCGACGAGAAACTAGAGCGCGTGTATGCCCCACTCGGCCTCGACATCGGCGCCGACTCTCCCACAGAAATCGCCATCAGCGCTCTCGCCGAAATCCTGGCGGTGCTTCGAGGCCGCTCATCCGCTCACCTGCGCGCGTAACGCACCTGAGTGCGTTCTTCAGCCAAGTGCCGGAGGCACGACGGAATAAAGCCCGGAGCGACGCGCAGCAGAGCTCCGGGACCTGCGACGACAGAAAGAGTCAAACCCCCGGAGGGGGTGACGGAACGCACCGACGGTGACGACCGTCGAACTCGTCCCATTTACCGTGTTCCTTCCGTCGCCCCTTCCAGGGGCTTGCCTATCCACGCCTGCGTTGTTCCCGGAGTTCCGCTGCCGCTGCACTTGGGGTACATTCCGCCGCGTCCTTCGGGCGCTCACCGCCGGCTTCGCGGCGTCGCTCAGCTACGGGCGCATACCGGCGCGCTCACCGGCAGCGAGAAGTGGTGCGATGAGATTTTCATTCGCTTCATCAAATAGAAGCGATGCGCCTCGAACCGCTGCACGCCCGAGTCTAATTCAAGATGCCGGCAGCCCCGCGCTCGCGCCTGCTCCACCAGCCAATCGAACAACTGCCCGCCATGACCCGCGGAGCGATCTACCTCCCGCGTCACCAGATCATCCACATACATGAGCCGCCCATGGAACAGCATTTCCGTGTAGCGATACCCCGCCACCGCCCGTACCTCCTGCTCCGCCTCCAGATACGCCAGCAGGTAACCCTGCTCTCCCTGTCGCTCCACCTGCGCGGCAAAATCTTCCACCGTCGCGATGTGCGGCCGCAGCTCACGCATCACCTCATAGCAGCGCGCGATCTCCACCGGCGTCTCCGCGTTCGCGATCTTCACCTTCATCTCGCGTTCCGCTCCCGCTTCCCGTCGTACCAGAGGTCCAGCTTCTCCCGCGAGAGCACGCCGTTACGCCCACCCAGCAGGATCAGAAAACAACGCGACCACAGATACCAGCCGGAGTGCATCCGCACCTTCCGCGCCGATGTGCGCACCGGCTGCTTGAGCATCTTGAAACGTCCCAGCTGCTTCAGCGCCTGCGTGAAATAAATCTCCTCACCCGCGAAGTATTGCTCATCGAATCCGCCCACCGCCGCGAAGTTCCGCCGCGTCGTAAAAAGAAATGCCCCCGCGCCGAGATTCATCACCGTGAAATAGACGGTGCAGAACACCGGCGTAAAAGCCCGTACCCACAGCGGCGTTTCACCGTGCAATTGCATCACCGCTCCACCGCCGGCGAATCCGCCCTCCAGCGCCTCGATGGCCGCTGTGACATGCCCCGGCTCGATTTGCGAATCCGCATCCACGAAAAACAAAATCTCACCGCGCGCCACGGCTGCGCCGGCGTTGCGCGTGGCGGCGATCTGCCGGCGATGAACCGCCACCACCCGCGCGCCGAACTGCTCCGCGATCTGCGGCGTCCCATCGGTGGAGGCGTCATCCGCCACGATGATCTCGTAGGGCTGCCCCGCTGCCTCTGCCGCGGTGCGCAGCGCGCGCAACATCCCGGGAAGCTCCACCTCCTCGTTGTAGGCGGGGACGACGAACGAAATCGCCACCCTTTTGTCGCGGTTCATGATTTCACTTCTTCGGGCGGCGCCTCGTCGGTCCGCGTCGGCTGTTTCATCGCCGTCACGATGAACACATTCAACGCAAACTCAACGCAAACGGCCGCCCCTTCAGCGATACCGGACCGGCCGCTTCGAGCACCACATGATCCTTCACCAGCCTCGCGGCGTATCGCTGATCACCAGCTCGCACTCGAGCTCCACAGTCGAGGTTGTGTTCACCTCACCCGAGCCCCACGCGCTGCCGCAACGTCCGTCGTCCGCGTCGCCGCCGGTTGCCGCCGCGCTCGATCTAAGCACGCGATGGATGCGCCCGGAGGGTGAGCGCCCGAAGGGCGCGGCGGAATAAAGCCCGGAGTGAAGCGACAGCGGAACTCCGGGTCACTCGTCCAGAGAAACCCAGCCCCCGGAGAGGGGCGACGGAGGTGTTAATGGTAACCGACGCCGTGATTTTCCGTCACCCGTTTCACGGGTTTGGTTTCTTGTCGTGGTTGTGATCCCGGAGTTTCGCTGTCGCTTCACTCCGGGCTTTATTCCGCCGCGCCCTCCGGGCGCTGTCTTTGTCGTCATCTGGCGGATGACGAGGCACTAGTGCGCCGCCCGATCCGCCGCGAGATAATCCTCCCGCGGCGGGCTGAACGTGTCGATCGCCTGCGTCTCCTCGATCGTCTCGACCGCGTGCGGCACATTCGCGGCGAGATAAAACGATTCACCCGCCGCTAACTCGTGTCGCGTTCCGGCCGCGATCACCACGATCCGCCCCGAAACGACATGGACGATCTGCTCCTGCGGATGCTGATGCTCCGGCAAACGACTGCCCTTCTTCAGCCGCGCGCGCATCTGATACATCGTCGAGCCGGTGGTGATCGTCTGCCGCATGATGCCGGGCGCAACTTCAATCCACGGCGCTGAGTTCGTCATGCAGGTGAGTTACTGCGCTTCCTCGCGACGAGCAATTCCCACCCACCACACCCACGCGATCAGCACCGCCTGCAGCGGCAACCGCATCCAGAGCAGCCACGCCGGAACAGCCGAGCCGCCGACATTCATCCCATACAGCGCCCCGTGCACATTCGCGGGAAACACCGCCACCAGCAGCACGATCAATCCGACGGCCGCAGCTCTGCGCGTCCGCCGCAGGAGAATCCCAATCCCGCCGAGCACCTCTGCGATTCCGCTGAGCAGCACCAACAGCTCCGGCCGCGGGAGAAATCGCGGCACGATCGCGACATACGGCTCCGGCGAGACGAAGTGATTCACCCCCGCCGCCACGAACAGCAACGCCAGCAGCACGCGAGAAACGCGCCGCACTACTCTCCCGGCTTCCCCTGCAGCAGCGGCTCGGAGTCGACGGTCTGCGGCCCGTCGGCGGTGCAGACGGCATACTGCCCCGCATACAGCGCAACGCCGGCGTGTTCCCCCTTCGCGTTCAACGCGTAGAAGTGGACGTTGAACTTCGGTTCGCCGCGGCTGTTCAGCAGTCGCTTCTCGATCGTGTTCGCCTTAATGCGGCGGAGCGCTTCCATGCCCGCGTCTTTCGGATGCATGCCGCGCCGCATGTTCTCGACAATCAAATACGACGAGAGCCCGAACAGATTCGCCTCACCGCGCCCGGTGGAGCCGGCGGCGCCGATCTCGCCATCGACGTAGAGCCCTGCTCCCAGAATGGGGGAATCGCCGACGCGTCCCGGAATTTTCCACGCCAACCCGCTCGTGGTGGTGACGCCGCAGATCTCGCCCTTCGCATTCAGCCCGTTGCAATTGATCGTGCCGTAAACGTGCTCCGGGTCGATCAACCCTTCCGCCACCATCGCGTCGCGCGCGCGATCTCCGGCCGCGCTGCGTTTCTCCGGGTCGAGGTAGCGGTCGGGATCAGTGCGGCGCTTCCACTCATGCCATTGCTTCCGCGATTCCTCCGAGTTCAGGTCGTCCTCGATTTTGAACCCCAGGTTCCGGGCAAACCCCTGCGCGCCGGGACCGACGAGGAGGTGGTGATCGGTCTGCTGCATCACGGCCTGCGCCACGTTCGACGGCGTGCGCACACCTTCCAGCGAAGCCACACCACCCGCGCGGCGCTTCGGCCCATGCATGCAACAGGCATCAAGCTGCACCACTCCGTCGCCGTTCGGTAATCCGCCGTAGCCGACACTCGTATCGGCGGGGTCCAGCTCCAGGATGTTCACGCCGGCGATGAGCGCGTCGAGCACGTCGGCGCCTTCCGTCATCATGCGGAACGCCAGCTGCACGCACGTTTCTTTGCCGCCGTTGGTGTATTTGTGGCCGTTCGCGGAAGAGATCACCACCGGCTGGCGACTCTTCGGCGTGCCGACGGCGGGCGCCTGCGCGCGAGCGCTGCGCGGGACAGTGACAAGCAGAGTGGCACCAACAGTGGTTCGGACAAAATCGCGGCGATTCATAGAATCGCATGAGCTACCAAATCGCACCGGAGAACGCGAGGCTGAAAAGCGGCGGCAGGCAGACCGGATTTTCGACAGAATGAACAGAATAGACAGAATATCGGAACAGGTCTGCCCCACTTCTCATTCTGAACATTCTGTTCATTCTGTCAGAATCCCTCGCCTTAAGAGCAAAGCTCTTCCGCCAGCCGCGTCGCTTCCTTCTCCAGTGCGCCACCGGGATAGCCGCAGGTGAGGCATTCGTGCAGGTAGCGATCGAGAAACGGCCGGAAGCCGAGCCGCTCGTATTGCGCGGTGTGCGCCAGCTCGTGCAGCAGCAGCGCGCGGCTCCCGCAGAAATCGCGCCGCAGGAAAATGCCGTAGCCGAGCGCCATCCCGATCGTGCTGCTGGCGCTCAGCGGCACGCGGGGTGGGATTTTGTCCACCACGAGGACGCGGATCCGCTCCGGCTGCGCGATTCCCACCAGCCGCGCATCGGCGAGCTGCCGCTCATCCAAGGGAATCCCGGCCCGCAAGATTCGGCGCTCCTGCCGACGCGCCCACGTGGTAGCGATCGGCAGCACCGCATGGAGGAGCAGCCGCTTCCAGATCATGTCGCTTGTTCCTTCGCGGGTGATGCGGCGAACGGATTGAAGTTTGTGGCGTGGCCACACACGACGGCGCGAGGGCGCGCCGGCTCCAGGCGACAGGAGTGTCGCCTCTCCGTCGCCCGCAACCGCGCAGGGATGGCTACCGTAAGAGCTCGGATGCCGTTGCTTCTCCGATTCGCGCTGCTGGTGCTGCTTGCCTCGGGATTGCCCGGAGTGGCCGCCGCTGCCACTGCGCCCGTGCGGCAGGCGGTGGAGTTCACGTTAAGTGATCAGGATGGGCAGGCGCGGGCGGTGAAATATCCACGCGAGAAGGTAAGCGTCTTCGTGCTCGCGGATCAGAAGGCGTCGAGCGAGATCAGCGGGTGGATTTCGCCCTTGTATGCGCGTTATCGGGAGCGGATCGAGATCGCCGGGATCGCGGCGCTGCCCGGAATACCGTCAGCCTTTCACGGGCTCTTCCGGCGCGAGTTCAAGAAGCGGCTCACGTACCCTGTGATGCTCGATTGGAGCGGCGATGTCTCACGCGCGCACGGCTACCAAAAGGAGCAGGTGCAGCTCCTGGTGGTGAGCCGCAGCGGGCGGATCGCCTTGAGCAAAACAGGACCTGCTACTCCCGGGGCGCTGGAGGAGGTTTACAGCGCGCTCGATCGGCTGCGCTGATCTTGACGTGCGGTCGTGTCTAACGCTACCGTCTAACGCGTGAAAACCGTCACCGCGCGCGAATTTTACCACAACGCTGCACTAGTCGATGGACTGCGCGACGGGCAGCAGCTTGTCGTCACGTCGAAAGGCAAACCGAAGTTCATCGTCAGCAAAGGTGAACGGCCGCGCATGACGCGAGAGATCGCGGAGCAGCGGGCATTCGGCAGCGCGAAAGGAAAGAAGATCGACGGCGTCGCCTTTATCCGATCACTGAAGAAGTGAACGTTTACGCCGACACCTCGTGGTGGTTCGCGTACAAGCGGCGTGAGGATCCGCACCACGACGACGCGGTCGGGCTTTTCGATCGCGTCCCTGCTGCAGTGGTGTTGTGGACGCCGTGGCAGCGCGTGGAGGTCTTCAACATCTTCCGTCAGGCGGAATACCGGAAACTGATCCCGGCCGACGCTGCGCGCGACATGATCCGAACCCTGCAGTACGAAGTGCAGTTCGGCTACTGGGTGCACGTGGAGTTCTCCTGGACTGACGCCGTTCGCGCGGCCTGCGAACTCGGAGCGGCCGAGTCGCTGCACCGCCCCGTGCGTGGGATGGACCTCTTCCACGTCGCCATCGCCATTGAAGTAGCGGCGGATGCGTTCCTCTCCTTCGACGATGACCAGAACGCGCTCGCGCGTGCGGCGGGCTTCGAGGTGCTGTACGAGAAGAAAAAGCGAAAGTGAATAAACGGCAGCTCGTCGCCGCAGATTGCGATGTCACGTTCGATAACCTAACGCGGCAGCTCTACGCCAGCGACGCATCGGTTTACCAAATCGAGCCGGTGGGCGTGGCGTTTCCGAAGAGCGCCCAGCAGGCGAGTTCCGTCATCATGGCGGCGGCAGATGCGGGGGTGCCGGTGATCCCGCGCGGCGCGGGGAGCGGACTTTCCGGCGGCGCGATCGGCGACGGCCTGGTGGTGGAGTTTTCTCGGCATAACCGGCAGATCAGCGACCTCGACCTCGAGCAGCGGACGGTGCGTTGCGGGGCGGGCGTGGTGCTGGATCAGCTGAATACGTTCCTGAAGCCGCACGGGTTCTGTTTTGGCCCCGATGTGGCGACCAGCTCCCGCGCCACGATCGGCGGCATGATCGCGAACAATTCTTCCGGCGCGCGCGTGCCGGTGTACGGCACCACCGCGGATCATGTGGTGTCGCTGGAGATGGTGCTGGCGGATGGCCGGATCGAGAATGTCGGCGCGCGCTATGACTCGTTAGGCGCGGAGCGGCAGATGATCGCGCAGCTGGTGCAGCGGCATGCGGCGGAGATCGCGGAGTGGATGCCGCCGGGGATGTTGAAGCGCTGGAGCGGCTACGGCATTGAACGGTTCCTGCGTGAGCCGCACGATCTGACGGAGATTTTCTCCGCGAGCGAAGGGACGCTCGGCGCGATTTGTTCGGCTGAGCTGAACATCGTGCCGCGGCCGCGTGAGAAGGGGCTGGGGCTGGTCTTCTTCGCGTCGGTGGCGGAGGCCATGCAGGCGACGGTGGAGCTGCTCCCGCTGCAGCCGGCGGCGATCGAGCACATCGACAAGCCGTTGTTCGATCAGACGAAGGGGCAGCTGCATTTCCAGGCAGCGCGTGATCTGATGGAGCTGGATACGAAGCCGTGTGAAGCGATTCTGATTGTCGAATTCTACGGCGACGTGGCGGAGCGGCTGGTGGCGCTCTCCGCGATGCGGCTCGGGTTGCGGACACTCATCTGCCGAAACCAGGCGGAGATGAATCTCGTCTGGGCGGTGCGGAAAGCGGGGTTGTCGCTGCTGACGGGGCGCGTGGGGCCGGCCAAGCCGCTCGCGTTCATCGAGGACGCTGCTGTTCCGCCGGCGCAGCTGCCGGCTTACGTGGCGGGATTGGAAAGAATCATGAACCCGATGGGGCTGGAGGTCTGCTACTACGGGCACGCGGCGACCGGTCTGCTCCACGTGCGGCCGGTGCTCGATCTGCGCACCGCGACCGATCTCGCGAAATACCGGCAGATCGCCGACGCCGTGTCGCAGCTGGTGCGGGAATTCAAAGGCTCGCTCGCGGCGGAGCATGGCGTCGGCATCGCGCGCACGGAATACATGC
>JACCZQ010000476.1 GCA_013695905.1 Chthoniobacterales bacterium | reverse complement strand
CATGCAGAGTGCAGACGCGGCCATCCCCATCACCGCCGAAAGGGGATGCAGCCCCTGCGGCGGTCCCACCCTCGCGCCTCTTCCCAGAAGCCGCGACCGTGAGCAATTCCTACATACAAGTGCAGCGAAGCGGAACTCCGGGTCGCTTGCCCCAGAGAAATGCAGCCCCCGGAGAGGGGCGACGGAGGTGTGATGGGAACGACCTCCTGATCTTCCGTCACCCGTTCCACGGGTTTGGTTATTTCCACGGGTCGTCATCCTGGAGTTCCGCTGCCGCTGCACTCCGGGCTTTATTCCGGCGCACCCTCCGGGCGCTCGCCCAGGTCGAGGATGCCGTAGAGCCGGCGATCGCTCAGGAGGGTATTCACAGCAACGCGCCTGTAGCTGTTCGCCCTCGCCTGCAGCGCTGTGCGAAGCACTGCGGGCATGGTGTGGCGAACACCGGTATGTGCTACCAATCGCAGGAGGCGGGAACGCAGACCCGTGTCGCCCACAGGGCGACAGCTACAGCGCCCGCGCGGCACGCAGCGTGGCTGAGGAGAGAGCCCCCGAGCTACGCCTGCTGCTGCGAGGGATCGTGCAACCGGCTCGCCGGTGGCTTCAACTCGAAGGCCTCCGAGTTCATCACCCGCTCCACAAATCCGGTGTCGTAGGTGCCATTCCGGAAATCGGCATTCCGCATGATCGCGCTGTGGAACGGCACCGTCGTCTTGATCCCGGTGATGTAGTATTCATCGAGCGCACGGCGCATGCGGTCGATGCATGATGCGCGGGTGGCGCCCACGGTGATCAGCTTCGCAATCATCGAATCGTAATACGGCGGCACGACGTAGCCGGTGTAGGCGTGCGAATCGATCCGCACCCCGCGCCCGCCCGGCGCGTAGTAAAAGGCGATCCGTCCCGGCGACGGCTGGAAATTCTTCTCCGGGTCTTCGGCATTAATGCGGCACTGGATGGCGTGCGAGCGCGGCGTGGCATTCGCCACGTGCGGCGAGAGGCGTTCCCCCGCCGCGATCTTGATCTGCTCCTTCACGAGGTCGCAACCATACACCTCCTCCGTGATGGTGTGCTCCACCTGGATGCGGGTGTTCATCTCGATGAAGTAATAATTCTCTTCGTTATCGACGAGGAACTCCATCGTGCCCGCGCCTTCGTAGTTCACCGCTTCGGCCAGCTTCACCGCGGCGTTGCCCATCTTCTTCCGCAGCCGCGCACTGATCAGCGGCGACGGGCATTCCTCGATCACCTTTTGGTTGCGCCGTTGAATGGAACAATCGCGCTCGCCGAGATGCACCACCTTGCCGAAGCTGTCGGCCATGATCTGGAACTCGATGTGGTGCGGGTTCACGATCAGCTTCTCGATGTAAACGTCGCCGTTGCCGAAGGCCTTCAGCGCTTCGTTCTTCGCGGCGTGCAGCGCGGGGATCAGATTGGCTTCATTGTGCGAGGCGCGCATGCCGCGGCCGCCGCCCCCGGCGACGGCTTTGATCATCACCGGGTAGCCGATCTTCTTCGCCACCCGGAGCGCTTCCTCATCGGATTCAACAATGCCGTCGCTGCCGGGCGTGACTGGCACACCGGCTTTGCGCGCGTAGGCGCGGGCGGAATTCTTGTCGCCCATCGCGTGCATCGCGCTCGCCGGCGGCCCGATGAACTTGATCTTGCAGCTCTCGCACACCTCCGCGAAGTGCGCGTTCTCCGAGAGGAAACCGTAGCCGGGATGAATCGCGTCCACGTTGCCGACCTCGGCCGCGCTCATGATGCGGTCGATCTTCAAATAGCTGTCCGAGCTGGCGGCGGAGCCAATGCAGATCGCTTCGTCGGCGAGCTGCACATGGAGGGAATCGACATCCGCCTCCGAGTAAACGGCGAGGGTGCGGACCCCCAGCTCCTTGCAGGCGCGGATCACCCGGAGGGCGATTTCTCCGCGGTTAGCGATGAGGATTTTCTCAAACATGAAAGTGGCGCAAGCGCTGCACCTGCGCGTTGGAATTTACGCGGCCTGGAGCGGAGCGCTACCGGACGCGGAAAAGCACCTGGCCGAATTGCACCGGTTTGCCGTTCTCCGCCACGATCTCTGCAATCTCGCCGTCGATCTCGGACTTGATTTCGTTCATCACTTTCATCGCTTCGATGATGCAGACGACGCTGTCGGCGGTGACGCGCTTCCCGACCTCGGCGAAAACGGGGGATTCCGGAGAGCTGGCGCGGTAGAAGGTGCCGACCATCGGCGAGACAATGTCCTGCAGCTGCTCGGTTTTCGCCGTCGGCTCGGCTGCCGCGGCAGACGCGCTGGCGGAAGCTGGGGCTGGGGCCGCGCCGCCCCCGGGCATGGGCGCGGGCGCCATGGGCAGGGCGGGCGGCGTGAAAACAGTCTGCTCACCCGCACCTTTTTGCAGCTTCAGCTTGAAGCCATCCTTCTCCATTTCGAAGACCGACAAGTCGTTCTTCTTCATCAGGTCGATGATGGCTTTGATGTCTTTGAGTTCCAATGCGTCTCCTGTGCTTGGGGCTGAGCGTTTTAGGTAAAGCGGTTTTGCAGGGCAGGTCAAGCAAACGAATCACAGCACCTCGCCCGGGGGTGTGATTGAAGTTGGGTCCGAAATTTAAGCAGCGCGTTGGTCCTCCCAATATGCATCCCACTGTTGGTTGGCCCTGAGGACCC
>JACCZQ010000449.1 GCA_013695905.1 Chthoniobacterales bacterium | reverse complement strand
CGCAGCAACGGCGCCAGCTTCATTAATTCCCGCGGCGGACCCGTTTGGCGATAGCTCGTGTTCTCCACCTGATCATAAATCTCGAGCCAATCGAAGAACCGCTTCTGCATGTCGGCGGTGCCGAAGGTGAGCCCGTCCGCCACGTCGTAGAACAGCAGAAACGCGCGCTCGGGAAACAACCGCCGCGCCAGAAAGCCGCGCACCGGCACATAGGAGACGCCGCTGCCGCTCTGCACCGGAAAGACATCGAAGATATTTCCGTGCAGCACGAAGAGTGAGTAGCTCCCGCCGTTCCAGCGGCGCGCGAACTCCAGCTCCCAACGGCGCAGCGGCAGGCGTGGAGTGTCGATCTTGATCTGGTCGGGTGCGGTTTCAGTCATCAAATGAAGAGGTTTGACCACGGATTACACGGATCAAAGAAGAGGCCGGCCTATCTCTCCGATCCGTGTCAATCCGTGTAATCCGTGGTTAAAAAAATCCGAGCTAAGCCTGCCATTCCTTGGCGCGCGGTTTCGGCTTGGTCGCTTCCGCGTTGGCGACGGGTAACGGCGGCGGCTTGGTCGTGCTGGCTTCAAATCCGATCCGCGCATCCGCCAGCGGCAAATCGCCTGCAAGGTCGCGGAATTGATCCATTTCCGAAAGCCAGCGATTCGTCTCGTTCAGGTGCGCCACGCTCGCGTCGATCCGCGCACTGACTGCAGCAGCATTCTTCGTCGCGAGGGCATCAGCACGGATGAGTTTGATCTGCTCCGCGAGCCGCTCCTGCTCGGAGACCACCAGCTCCAGGTTGTCACCCGCTTCTTCCACACGCTCCATCCGCTTCCGCAGCACCTCCAGCCGCTCCCGCCGTGAGCTGAGCAGACGCTGCTTGTTCTCCGCGCCCGGGGAGCTGCCGAGCGCGCTCACCTCCGCCTCCAAGGCGACAGTTTCCTCTTCCGCGTGCAGCACCGCGCCATGCACATCCTCCCGCCGTTCCGTCTCCAGAAACATCTCCAGCGATTGCTGAATGCTGAGCAGCCGCAGATACATCCACATCAGCTCATCGACCTTCCGCAACCGCGTATCGCTGGCGACGTCGAGCTTCGACAGATGCTCGTTCTCCGCCGTCGCCTTCTCGATGTCGCGGCAGACGCGGGAGAGTAATTGATACCGCTCGCGCAACTCATACGAGAGCGAGCCGAGCAGCGCCTCGCGTCGTCGTGCGAACTGCTTCAGCTCCGCCGCGGCGACGGCATCGGTGTGGGCGCTGGCGCGTTTATCCAGCCAACCGCGAAACCAGCCGGTATCCGGCAGATAAACCCAGCCGAGCACGTAAGCGCTGGCGCCGATGATGAAGTAGAGCGGCTCACCAGTGGCGAACCCGGCGCCGAGGGTGCAGAGCGCCATCGCCGCGTGATGCGGGCTGGCGAAGAACGCGCGCCATTTGCTAATCGGGGCATCAGCCATCGAAGCGAAAGGTGGAACGTCTCACCCGCCTGCGCAATTGCTCCGGCGGGCAGGCCCCGCCAACGCCGTCGTTCAACCGCAGAGCGGTCGCGTTCCAGTATTCGGCGCCCTCAGCGCCTCCTGTCATGTCGAGCGAAGTCGAGACATCTCTAATCACTTCCGGTTCCAGCGCGTGGCTACAGAGGGAGGTAAGAGATTCCTCCACTCCGCTTCGCTCCGGTCGGAATGACAGAGCAGCACCTAACGCGGGAGAAGGAAGTGCAAGGTTCTATCACGCTTCACCAGCAGGCATACCCCGCGCCTTATTCCAGCGTAAACCACTGCGCCTCGACGCGGCGGTTCTGCTCCGGATCAGTCCCCGCGGGTTCGTCCCAGCCCCGGCCGGCGATGTCCAGCCGCGCCGTATCTACCTGATGCCGCTCAATCAACAGCCGCCGAATCTCACCCGCGCGCGCCTTGCTGAACTCCACCGCCTTCAACGACATCTGCCGGACGAACGGCTCCCCACCCTTCTTGCGAAACTCTTCGACTAACGAGTTATCGACGTGCCCGCGCAGCAGAATCGTCGAGCCGGGACTGACGGTGAGGAGTCGCTTGATTGCTTCGAGGTTTTTCAGGTTTTCCTGATTGTTGAGATCGAGATCGGAGGAGTTCGGGGCAAACAGGAATCGGATGTCTTTGCTGAGCAGCGGATCGACTTCGACCGGGCCGCCCGCGGTTTTCAGCGGCGCGATCGCCACCTTCTGTTCCGCAAACGCGCCGCTCGCTTCGAGTTTCTGCAGGTGCTGCAGATCGACGAACCTGTCGGCATCGACCGGGTCGCGGATGAGCTGATTGCCGTAGGCGTAGATCGCCGATTGATAAAT
>JACCZQ010000442.1 GCA_013695905.1 Chthoniobacterales bacterium | reverse complement strand
TCTCATCGGCGCAGCGGGCGGCCGCGAGATGGTGACGAACCGCCCCACCGCGACGCCGGCCGATATGCTCGAAGACGCGAACGCGCCGGAATTCAAAGACAGCGACAGCCGCATCGGGCACGGCAGTGTGCTCATCGCGGCGATCACCAGCTGCACGAACACGAGCAATCCGAGCGTGATGCTCGCCTCCGGGTTGCTCGCGAAGAAGGCGGTGGAACGCGGTCTGCGCGTTGATCCGTCCGTGAAGACTTCGCTCGCGCCGGGCTCACGCGTGGTGACTGACTACCTGAACCAGACCGGACTGCAGCAGTATCTGGATCAGCTCGGGTTCAACACCGTCGGCTACGGCTGCACGACCTGCATCGGGAACTCCGGGCCGCTCCATCCGAAGATCGAGCAGACGATCAACGAGAACGATCTCATCGCGGCGAGCGTGCTCTCGGGGAACCGGAACTTCGAAGCGCGCGTGCATCAGAACATCAAGGCGAACTTCCTGATGTCGCCGCCGCTGGTGGTGGCGTTCGCCCTCGCCGGACGCGTGGACATTGATCTCTCGAAAGAGCCACTTGGGCAGGATCGTGAGGGAAAGGACGTTTACCTGCGGGATCTGTGGCCGTCGCTGCAGGAGATCCGCGATACGCTACGCACGGCGCTGACGCCGGAGGTGTTCCAGCGGCTCTACCGCGATTTCAGTGCGCAGAATCCAAAGTGGAACGACATCCCGTCGAGCACCGGTGACATCTACGAATGGGATAAGGCGAGTGACTACATCCACGAGCCGCCGTTTTTCCAGAACTTCAGCATGGAAGCGGGACGCATTGACGATATTCGCGACGCGCGGCCGCTCGGCATTTTCGGCGATTCTGTGACGACGGATCACATCTCACCGGCGGGCGCGATCAAGGCGAGCTCACCGGCGGGGAGTTACCTTAGTTCGCGCGGGATCGAGCCCGCGGATTTCAACAGCTACGGCAGCCGGCGCGGCAATGATCTGGTGATGACGCGCGGCACCTTCGCGAATGTGCGGATCAAGAACCTGATGGTGCCTGGCACCGAAGGCGGCGTGACGAATTATTTCGGCAGCGGCCAATCGTCGGACGCGGAGCAGATGTCGATCTACGACGCGGCGATGAAATACCAGCACGACAGCGTGCCGCTGGTCATTCTCGCCGGTCATGAATACGGCACCGGCTCGTCGCGCGACTGGGCGGCGAAAGGAACGCGCCTGCTGGGGGTGAAGGCGGTGGTCGCGGCGAGTTTCGAGCGGATTCATCGCTCAAACCTTGTCGGAATGGGTGTGCTGCCGCTGCAGTTCGAAGACGGGACGAATGCGCAGACGCTCGGGCTGGATGGCTCCGAGACTTACAGCCTCACCGGCCTGGCGGGAGATGTTCAGCCAGGCATGACGGTGACGCTGGAGATCACGCGGAATGATGGCTTTAAGCAATCGGTGCCGGTAAAGCTCCGGATCGATACGCCCATCGAGATCGACTATTACCGGCACGGTGGGATTCTGCCATTCGTGCTGCGGGAGTTGGTGTCTCGTAAATAGACGGTCACCTGCAAAGGACTCGCGCAAGAGTGTCATCCCGAGCCGCGGAGACGGCGAGGGATCTCGCGACCGGCGCGAAAGACATACCAAAACCCCGCGCGAGCAAACGAGCGGCAAGCGTTCCCTGCTGCCGTCGGTTTCTGGCAGTGTCAAGACTGCGATCCTGCGGGAGATCCCTCGGCGCGCTGCGCCAGCCTCGGGATGACGATCGCGAAGGGCGGACGCCGTCACTGCGGCGAGTCTTGGGAGCGGCGACGGACGGTGATCGGTGAGCCGTCGGCGATGAATGCGGAAACTGCTGGTGCTGTCATCGCCGGGACGAACCGGCTGCCGTAGAGTCCCGCCACGTCAGCATCCAACTCCCACGTGGAGGCATTCCACACCCGCCACCGCGGATGCTCTACCTGATACTCGCTGCACTTCGGACCGCAGGCGGTGTAGCCCCAGTAGTGCTCGGTGATAAAC